>CAYOIH010000020.1:0-15583 GCA_964404005.1 uncultured Candidatus Saccharibacteria bacterium | reverse complement strand
GGCAAAAAATCAATTAATAGACTGTAAACTATGTTCAGTGGCTTGAACAATAAAACCCGGGGCTGGCCCGGGCTAAAATTAAATCAATTAAACGTACAGAGATTCAATCGCTCTCTGGCAATGTTTTTCAATAATGTGCCTGCGGAGTTTTAGGGTGGCCGTAAGTTCGTCCTGCTCCTGTGAAAATTCTTGGGGCAAAAGCTTAAACTTTTTAATCTTTTCAAATTCATGCAAATTAGGATTTATTTTCTTATCTATCCTCTCTTGAAAAATATCCAAAAGAACCGCGCTTTTTATTAATTTATCGTGCTCCTGCAGGAGCAGATTATTTTGCTTGAAATATATCTCAATTTCCTGCCAGTCCGGAACGATTAAAGCAGAAATAAATTTTCTATTGTTCCCCACAATCATTGATTGAGAAATAAAACGGTCGTTATTCAGTAAATTTTCAATCGGCTCTGGCCAGACGTTTTTTCCGCCTGAGGTCACAATCATTTCTTTGCTTCTGCCGATTATTGTCAAAAAACCCTGCTTGTCTAAAAATCCCAGGTCGCCCGTGTAAAACCATCCTTCTTTGTCAAAACATTCTTTTGTTTTGTTTTTATCTTTAAAATACCCCTGAAAAACATTGGGGCCCTTTACTAAAATCTCTTTGTTGTCTGTAATTTTAACTTTTACGCCAGGAATTATCTTCCCCACTGTCCCAAACTTTAAATCGTTCTCTCTATTTGTAGAAACAACTGGAGAAGTTTCGGTTAAGCCATAGCCTTCTAAAACCTTAATTCCTATTTTAGAAAAAAATCTTGCAACATTTTCGTTTAAAGAGGCTCCTCCGGAAATAGTTAAGCGCAATCTTCCTCCCATTTTTTGGCGTATTTTTTTGAAAACCAGATAATCGGCTATTTTATAGCCAAATGTATGTTTTCTCTGCTTTAACGCCCATTTAAATATCTTTTTTTGCACCGACGAAGAAGAATTTATTTTATCCCATATCGCGTCGTGGAATTTTTCGAAAACGCGCGGAACAGAAATCATTATGGTCGGCCTTGCTTCTTTTAAATTAACGGGCAATTGTTTTGTGCTTTCAGCATACGCAATAGTAGCGCCGTGACAGATTGGCGCATAATAGCCGGTTAATCTTTCTAAAACATGGGATAACGGCAAAAATGACAAAAATGTGTCTGCGTGGCTTATCGGCACAACTTCGCAAACAGCCTCAACATTGCTCAAAAAATTCCTGTGGGTTAGAACAACTCCCTTCGGCCGGCCGGTTGTGCCGGAAGTATAAATAATGCTGCACGGCTCATCCGGGTCTAAAAAAATCTTTTCCCAGCCCGAGGCTGGTCCCGACCCGGAGGGTACCCCGGCGGAAAATTCAGCATTTTGATTTTGAGAGAATATGGCTTTCCAGCTGATAACTTTGTCTTTAAAAATCTGTTTTTGCGCGGCCGTTAAACTTTCAAGGAAAATAATCTTTTTCAGATTTTTTAAATATTTTCGGCTTAACAAAACCTTGTTCAGAAGGTCGCTGTTTGAAACAATCAGAACCTTTGCCTGGCAATGTCTCAAAACGCCGCAAACAGCTTTTGGATTAAAAGTTGTATGCAGGGGCACAACAATAGCCCCGATTGCCATAATTGATAAATCAGAAATCGCCCACTCCGGCCTGTTTTCCGACAAAATTGCAACTTTGTCGCCCCTAACCACTCCGAGAGCCGAGAGGCATTCGGAAAAAATCTCCACTTTTTTGGAAAATTCGCTATAAGTAATCGGAAAATAAACTCCCTCTTTTTTGTATAAGAGAGCCGGCTTATTAGGATACTTTTTTGCCGTCTCAAAAAAAATTTCGGGAATCGCTTTATACATAAAAACTACATAATTTCTTTAATAAAATCATATGCTTTTTCAAAAAGCGCTTTTCGATCTTTTCCGTTTACAACTATATGCGCGTTGCTGTCAAACCAAAAAATTTTTTTCAACTGCGAGCCAAGTTTTTCATAAATATAGGTTGCGCTTTTTGGATGCACTACCGGATCTACATCGGCGTGCCCCACTAATGCCGGGACTTTTACTTTATCTAAATTGGGCTTAGTTTCATATTTCATAAAATCTAAAAATTCTTTCAGACTTTTTATTGGAATTACAGGATAGGTAATTTCGTCATCCATGTCCGTGTAATCTATTTTATAAATACGCGGGGGCTTATGATAATATTTTTTAAACCTGCCGTATGTATAATATCTTAATATTATTAACCAATGACGCCTAAGACATATGGGAGCTCCAAAAGTGATAATTCCCATCGGTTCGTTATTCAACTCTTTTACCAGCCAAAAACCAAGGTTTCCTCCAAAGGAGTTTCCGATAATTAAAACTTTTTTTGAAATTCTTTTTAAGTTGAAGTAAGCTTCTTTGACCGACTTTGTCCAGTCTTTGGGGCAAGTTTTCATCAAGTCCTCCGGAGAAGTTCCGTGGCCGGCAACCAGCGGGGCTGAGATGTTAAAACCTTTTTGGGCAAAGAAATCAGCCAATTCTTTAAACTGGTTTGGAGTGCTGGTAAATCCATGAAGCATCAAGATTCCAATATCAGATTTTTTATCTATAAAAATTGGCTCTCCTCCTTTCATATTTGTGTTTATCGAGAAGTTAATTCTTCTTTAATTCTGACAACAATATCGTCCACGCTCGTGTCGGCCTTAACAATGTAATCTTTATAATTTACCGCGTTTTCCATGGCATCATTAATGTGCTTTAGGTCGCTCATATTAGTCAAAAATATGATTGGCACATTTACACCGGATTCTTTCAACTTTTTAGACATAGTGATGCCGTCCATTTTCGGCATTGTTATATCTAAAATAATCAAATCCGGATTATCGTTTTTTACGGCGTCCATGCCTTCCTCCCCGTTTTTGGCGGTGCTCACAATGAACCCTTCTCCCCTAAGAGTCTCTGAAAGCACAAAAAGATAGCTTTCCGAGTCTTCTACAATAAGAATTTTTTTCTTTGCATCTGTCATATTTTTATATTAACAATTTTATTAATTTATCGGCAGGGTAAAATAAAATGTCGCACCCTTGCCCTCAATTGATTCTACCCCCACCACGCCTCCGTGTGATTCAACAATGCTTTTAGTTATGGCCAAACCCAAACCGGTTCCCCCTTTTTCAACAAAAGTATTTTTAGCCTGAACAAATTTATTAAAGAGTTTATCTATTTGGTCTGGGGCTATGCCTGCGCCATTGTCAGTAACAGCAACCAGCAAGGAGTCGGGAATGCTTGAAATATCTGCCTGCCCTGAGTTCTTGTCCTGAGCTATGCCGAAGGATGTCGAATGGGTTTTTATGAGCCAATTTATCCCGAATTCTTTCGCTTCTTTTTCAATACTTTCTCCTTTTTTATGCAATATAGCCTGTACAGTAACACTACCGCCTTCTTTCGTAAATTTAATGGCGTTAGAAATAAGATTGTTTAGCACCTGGGAAATTGTGTTCGGGTCAAATCCAACATTCTCCGGTATATTTTTTCCAAAACAACTTGCTAATTTTAATTTAGCATCTTTTGCGGTAATGTCAAAAAATGAAATGCGGCTTTCAATAATTTTTTTAATGTCCGCCTGCTGTTTTCTGAGCTCGAACTTCCCGGCTTCAATTTTAGCTACGTTCAAAAGATTGTTGATAAGCTCTAACATATCAGAGGAACTGGTGTATATCATTTGAAAACATTCTACCCGTTTTGCCTTTTTAACTTCCGAAGACCTCATTAATGCCGTTATTTTTTTAATTGAATCTAAAGGAGAACGAAGTTCGTGCACTATCATAGAAGTAAAATCATCCTTAATCTGCTGAACCTCTTTTTCGCGGGTTATATCTTGGAAAATAATAACAGAACCTAATGATTTCCACCGGTCCTTGACCGGAGCGACTATAATCCTAAAAAAATTGTTATTAAGAGAAACTTCGTCGGATACAAAAATCTTATCCAGCCGGACGCTTTCTTCAATTTTATCTTTTAAATCAATCTTCCCGCCAAGTCCGCTTATAAAATCCGACGTAGATAAATCATTTTTATTCTCAAGCCCGATGGCTTTTTTAGCCGCAGGGTTTGCAACAAGAATTCTGTAATACATGTCTGTCATAATTACCCCGTCTGTCATACTGGATACCATTGCGTTTAATTTGCTGTTTTCCGACTCAACAACTTCCTGCAGTCGGGCAAGCGCCTTGACGGCTCCTTGCGCTATCTTGTTTAAGGTTGCCTTTTCTTTCTCTTTATAAAAACCTACCCTTGAATCAGCTATTGCCAGCAATCCTTCAAATTTTCCAGACATCATCAAGGGAATACTAAAAAATGACCCTACGGCTCCCTCTAATCCGCTGTCTGAAACAGGCCCCCATAACGTTTCTTCTATCTTTATATTTTTAAGATCGGTCTTTAAAAGACCGGACATAGAATCCAGCATTTTTGCTTTAACGTTGCCGATAAATTTACGGTACGCAGGCTTGTTGCAGTAAGCCCTGAAAATTATTTTTTCCGGAAGAGGCAGCATATAAGATGCCACGCTGTAATCAATTAATCCCGGCAGAGATTTAATGATAAGTTCTATAACATTTTGTATTCCCAAAGAATATCCCATTTTGTCGCTAAGCTCGTTTAAAATTGCTATTTCATACGTTTTATACTTAGCATCCTCTTCCCTTTTAGTTAAGTCGTTCTTGATGCTTCTGTTTTTGAGGAAAACAAAAATCTCAATTATAGCAATAAAAATAAAAACCGCTGTTAAAATAAAAATCCCTATCGGCATGTTTTGTGTTTTTTTAATTATACTACAAAAATCAAAACCAAAAAACCCGGGCCACAAACCCGGGCATTTTGTCGCACAATAAGACCTACCTAAACATGGCAATAATTTGCCTTATTATTAACTTTTTTGGTTTTAAATATTCGCCCTTAAAGTCGAACCATACCCTCATAAAATCCTCTCTTTTGATCTTTCTCAACTTTCCTATCTCTGGATCTTGGAGATATATAAATTTATTGTCTAATCCAACTGCTACAGAGTAATGTCCGTCGGCTGTTTCTGATTCAGGATAATCGTTTCTACCGCGAGAAAACCAGTTAACAATAACTGGGACTTCCCTATTCAGCCACTTTTTAATATCTTCAAAATTACTGTTATCTTTCATAACAACCTTAAAACCCAATCGCTCAGCTGATTTCTTAATTCCCCTATCATCTATTCCCAAGCCCTTTTTCCATCCGGCCATTTTGGCTAATTCTTTTTCTGCTTTGTTTACACTATAATAATTTAAAACTATTTTAAGCGAAGCCGGCCCGCACATATCTGTGTGCAATGTTTCTTGAAACGGTTTTACTTTTAATATTATTTTATTCATTATTTTAATTTTTGTTTTTTTCTAAAAGTAAAACAGGATAACCTTTATTTATTTGGATATTTTCAGCATTTTTAATTCCTAATTCTTCTAAAAATTTAAGACATGCTTTTTTAGCTTCCGCCGTACTTCCAAAATCTCCTTTTGCTTCTACTTCTATAAAATTACCTAATCCTTCAATTTTGTCTAACGCAATTTCTAAGTCTCCACAATCCCAATATTCTCTTTGCTTATCAACTGTAACTACTTTTTTGAAATCCAGAAAGTCCAAGATTTTTCTGAATTCATCGGCATTAGAAATTATTGTTTCGTATTCCTCGGCGCATTCCTGTTCGCCATTTGCTTTTTTGTTTATGGATTTATCGTATTCAAAGATAACTTTATCCGGATTGGTTCGTATTCTAAGCCATTCTGTCGGATGCGGTTTCTCGGCAAAGAAATCTCTATGGCTCGGAATAAAATAATCATCAACTTGCTTTATTGATTTTATTAATTTCCCCAAAGCTGACACTTTTGCTTTAACTTCGTCAAAATTATTTATTTCTATTTTTATCTCAACCTCAACATTCATATTTTTAGTTATTAATTTTAGAATATTATAAAATGTTAAATATATCAATGAGGGATGAATGTCCTTGTGGTATCTTGACATTATCCTTTATAGTGATATAATAAATATGAGAACAAATTCTCATGAGCTAACGGGTTGGGCTCACTAAACATTCAACTCACAGTTCGTTGAGAAAGGGTTCGTACAATGAAATCGAACACAGAAAACAGTTCTTCTCTCCCCTTCGGCGGGCATGGAAAAATTCAGATTGTGAAAACAATCGTCAGATTCTCGGCTAAGGGGTTGCCGTTCCAAGGCGAGAACTTTGATATTCTTCGGACGAAGCTGTGCACCTTGCATGGCTTCCAGAATGTCACTGTTGAGCCCGATCCCGAGGATGTGGCTATCAACGTGGCCTTTGACTGCGAGATTGAGGGTTGCATCCGTAACACGAAGGGACTCTTAATGTCGATGAGGAAAAAGTTGCAGCACGCAATGGGCCAATCCTACAAGTGTTCCCACTGCCTTGACCGAGGTTGTCCTCATTGCGAAAAGCGAAGAGAAGAGGAAAGAGCGGCGAATGCGAGAGACCTTGCCGCAGAATTGGCTTCTCGGCATAGCTTCTTGGCAGAAGAGAATAACAATGGCTAGGCTGGCAGGATGAGTTCATCGACGATTCGTGAACCTAAGGCTCTGGATACACACTTTGTGTCCAGAGCTTATTTTTTTACAAAATATTAATACCGAAATTTTTCAGCTCCGTGGTTAAAGCCAGTATTGGAAGGCCTACGATATTAAAATAATCTCCTTCTATCTTTTCTACGAATAAAGCAGCAAGTCCTTGTATAGCATAACCGCCTCCCCTATCTAATGGCTCCCCCGTGGCAATATATGCATCTATTTCTTTTTCCGAAAGATTTTTAAAATAAACTTTTGTTTCTACGGATTTTGAAATTTCTTTTCCTGTTTCCGTGTCAATTATTGCAAAACCCGTTATAACAGAGTGCCCCCTGCCACTAAGTTTCTGTAGCATATATTTAGCTCTTTCCGAGGTTTTCGGTTTCCCAAAAACTTCTCCGTCAATAGCGACAATTGTATCTGCTGAAATGATAATTGAATCTTTGTGTCTTCGAGCCACATCTTTTGCTTTTCCCAAAGATAAAAACTCCGCCAGTTTATTCGGCTCCATTTTCAAGCTCATATCTTCTTCGTAGTTGCTTGGATCGATTTCAAATTTTAAACCAATCTGTTCAAGTAATTGTTTCCTTCTCGGAGACTGCGAGGCCAAAATTATTTTTCTCATTTTTATTAGATATTTTATTGTTTATATTTATCACAAATTAAGTCTTTAATTTCGGACGGCCTTAAACCAATATTTTTAAAGTTGTTGATATCAATCCATTCAATATCAAATTTACCCACATACAATGTATTTTTACAAAACTCCGGACCATCGCCCGACCCTAATTTACCACCTTTAATCTCGCAAAAATAAAAATACTCTCTTTGTCCAATTGTTTTTGGTGTTTTGGAATCCATTTCCAAAAATAAATTATCGACCTTAACATCCACGCCTAATTCCTCTTTGCACTCCCTGATTAAGGCTTTCTCATTCGTTTCTCCTTCCTCTACTCCACCGCCAGGAAAAACCCAGAATGTAGCATCCGGCTTGGTTCTTTTTATCGTCAAAATTTTATTGTCTTTAATAATTATTGCTCTAACTCTTTTCTCCATAAAATTATTTATAATATATTTTATCTAACTACTACTGAATCAAACCACTTTTCCTGAAAATTAACTACTTTAAGTATTTCCTCATCATTCATTTCTTTGGCATTCTCTGGAATAATTACTAATTTATCATCATTGTCATTTTTTCTGTGTATAACAGCTATGCATTTTCCGGTGAATTCATCTACCGACTCATTCACACCCAAAAGATATGCGTCAATTTCTTCGCTATCGGGAGCTTTTGTGTTTGGCACAAATCCATAATTAACTTCGTAAACAAAACCATGTTTTGGATGTTTCGAACCAATCGGACGGTCTATTTTTATCGTTACGGTCTTCCCTAAAAATACAGACGCATAATTACTAATCTTGTTTATTTCTTTGAATAAACCGGCGACTTCCCCATCATTGTCCAGTAAAATTTCTGATTTCCTGAAAATCTCTTTCTGGAGTAAATCTATTTTTTCTTCAGCAATCTTCCTTAATTTCTCAATAGAGCGTAAAACAATATTTATTTTGTGCCCCTTATAATCATAAAAATATTCTCCTTTTGTGTGTCTCTCTTCCTGTTCCAGCGGAAGTATTATCATGATATCTATATCTGAATCTGATCTGCTAATTTCTTTAGCCACCGAACCATATAAAACAAAAGCTTTGACAAATGGCTTAATTTTAACAAACCAATCTTCATTTTCTAGATTAGTTTTTAAAAAATCTTTGGCTATTTCTATGGCTTGATTTTTATTTAACATTTTCTAAAAATAAAACAGGATAACCTTTTTTTATTTCTCTACCCTCAGCGTCTTTGATGCCTAAATCTTCCAAAAATTTAAGACAAGCTTGTTTCGCTTCGGCGGAATCTTTAAAATCCCCTTTCGCTTCTGCTTCGATAAAAGTTCCTAAACCTTCAATTTTATCCAAAGCAACTTCTATATCTCCACAATCCCAATATTCTCTTTGCTTATCAATCGTAACCACTTTTTTAAAATCTAAAAAGTTTAGAATCTTTCTGAATTCTTCCGGCTCGGAAATTGCTGTCTCATATTCTTCTGCATGTTCATAATCTCCATTTTCCTGCATGTTTATTGCTCTAGTATATTCAAAAACTACCTTGTCGGGATTTGTCCTAATTCTTACCCATTCAATTGGACAAGGTTTTCGTGCAAAAAAATCCCTGTGGCTTGGAATAAAATAGTCATCAATTTGGTGAATTGATTTTATTAACTTCCCTACCCCGGATACTTTTGCCTTGATTTCCTCAAAATTGTCTATTTCTACTTTTATTTCAACTTCAATGTTCATAGTCTTATTTTATAATCTCCATTTTATCTCCATTCATGATTAACACTTCTCCGTCTCGCAAAGTTTTGTATGGAATATTATTCTTTTCACAAAGCTCTATTTCTTTATCTACCACAGCAGATTCGGGGTGATCAGATTTGTAGTGCACGGCCAAGTAAAAATTTATTAGACCCAAACCTTCCCATATTGTTTCATTTTCATATCCGTCCGAAACAATATTGGGATCGTCAACTATGTCTAAACCATGCATATCTTTTTGAAGCACAACGCAGGCAGCGCTGAATCCCGCGTAAACAATTTTATCGTCTTTAAGCAATTTTTTAATAACATTATCAAACCCGCTTTGCTTCATTGCCCTCCTCAGCAAAAAAGTATTACCACCATCAATCCAAACCAGTTGTTTTTTGTTCAGTAAATTATCCAATTCTTTTTCTTTGCCGAAATAATTTCTCAAATCTAATTCTTCAGCATTAAATCCGATACCGCTAAGTGTTTCAATTTCCCATTGTAAATATTGGTTCCTGTTTTCCGGTTCTTTGTAATCGCGGGCGTTAAGAATAATCACAGCCCCACTGCCCAATCCTACAAGTTCTCTTAGTTTGTTTATATGATTTCCGAATTTAAATGATGATAAATAGAGTCGCATATGTTTTTTATTTTACCTTTTTAAGTTCTTCGGCAAGCTTTCTTAATTCTTCCGGGTCGGCCATCGGCCCACTTCCCGAGGAGATCCACCCTTCATACTTATCAAACCAAAACTCCTTGCCACTCAAAACTTGTTTCCAAACTCCTTTCTTTAAATTTTCTGTGCCGTGCATAGGAACAAGTTTTATGTGGGCGTGATCTATGCCTGTTCCTTCCATTATTAATCCAACTCTTCCTACGTCATCAAAATGTTTTTCGAGAATGCCGGAAACTTTTTTGGAAGCAAGGATAAATCTTTGTAAAATATCATCTGGCATTTTTAGAACGTCGCTACCGTAATGCTTTTTGGGAGCAACGCCTGTAAACCCTCTTGTATTTGGATCAATTGCTAGGAAAGCCATAAATTCTTCATCTTCCCAAAACAACCCTGGAGTTTTAAGGCTTCCCGAAGCTATTTCGCAAAAAATACATTTATTGTCTTTTGTTATTGAATCGTATTTTGCCATGTTTTTAATGTCTAGTTATTTTTATTTATTTTGCCCTTTCTCTGATAAAAATGCAAATCTTACAAAAAAAATAACAAATAAAAAAAGAGCAACCTTGAGTTGCTCAATGCTTTTTAAGAGGTTCGCGCGCAGAATATTATGAGATGTCTCTGTGAACTATCTGCGGAGAGAAAGCAGGACTGCACACAGAAATATACTGCAAATCATCAGCCATAGGATTGCTATAGCGAACCCATTCCCCTTTTTGGGCGATTATAGCCTGCCCTTTACGGATTTCGACAAAACCATTCCTAAATTCAACCCTCAGGGTCCCTTCCAGAACAAGTGTATATTCATCAAAATCAGGGCATTGTCCTACTTCTGACCAAAAACCAGATGCATGCATGCGGGCAATACTAATGTCTTCGGTTTCAGTTGCAACATTTCCTACAAATTCTTCAATTCTCTTTTTTCCACACGACAAAACCTCAACCGGTTTTTCTATAATTTTAGGCGGCATATTTTGCTCCTTTTGAAAGAACTGTTATGACAAAATGTCTGACCCGTCTGTGTAAACCACAACAGGATCTACAATCCTCGTTCCTATGTTGTAGCCTGCAACGTTAACCATTTCTCCTTTTTTTGCAAAACTCGCCATCGCCCCAGTCGTCATAACAACTTTGGGCGGCATTGGTACGGCATAAGTATCGGCAACTCCACCCTTTGAAGAATTATAAACTGAGACTGATTGATATTTTTCTACGTTAGCTCCGTCCATTATGTTTCTCGGAAGTTCAGCGCTTCCCTGTAAACAATCAGGGTGTGTTTTATTAATTTTTAAATTTAGAATCAATGAAGAAAGAAAAAACCTTTTTATTTCTTCACGATTTTCTACCAAGGTTTTAAAATCTTTAATGTCTCTTATTTTTTTGTTGCTATATTCAATATCCAATCTGCTATTGATTAAATTATCTATATTTTTGTCAGGATCAAAGCCTAAATCAAAAATAGGAAATTCATCTTGTTTATACAAATTGATTTCTTTTTCACCGAGCAATGTTCTTGTTATTAAACAAGTCATGTCTCTTTTTTTAAAAAACTTAGCCAAGCTTCCCCTTGCCTCAACCTTGCCATCGGCTTCTCCCTCAATTACAAACGTCTTAATTCTATTAATCCAATTATTACCATTAATTTTCGTAACTATAACCTGCTCCCATGGCAAAATATCGCTTTTTGCCAAAATATTTTTTGGAACAACTAATCCTTCACTAATTTCATCTTTTTTAAAATTAGTTCTGCAATCCGTAATGAGGAGGTTATGAATAGCACTTCTTTTGAAAAAAATTTCTTTCATATAAACAGTAATAATTTTATTTCTTATTATTTTATATAATACAACTTTTAAGAAAAAATGCAATAAAAGAGAGCGGGGGTCATTTAGACTGCCGCTCTATGTTTTTAGAGTCTGCGGGTAACAGACCTGCCCAGACGCTCATTGATTGATTTGACCTTGCGGTGCATTTCATCAATCAGCGCCGTTGGATATGGCCACACTCCAGTTCTCCGAGAAAACAAACAGTGTTCAAATGGCGCAGTCGGGTAAAGTTGGCGCCACTGCCGCCTATATTCTCGCGTAACGGGAGACAGCGTCAGGAATATCGCTTGGTGCAAGAACTGTTGTTCAAGGCACTCTGCGATGAATCGGAAGGTTTCTTCCAGCTCGCACGGCCTTTCGGCTGGCTGTCCGTTGGTTTCAGGAAAACCGCCTATGAAAAAGCCTTCTCGATTGGTAGTTTGCAAATTTTCCTTCGCAAACTCAAGGACTTTTCTCACCATGGACAATGTATGCGGCTTCCTTATCATGCGAAGCACTCTGTCATTTCCGTTCTCGCACGGGAATGCGACATGCCGCACGTTGCCATCAAGACCGAACCGACGAAGCAACCGGAAATTTTCCTTTGACATTGACTCGAAGGTGAGGCCGTTGGAAAAGCCTATCTGATATCCTGCTCTGGCAACTTGAGAAAGTATCTCAAAGGCCAAAGTGCGAGAGGCGTTATTTCCGCCACCGAAGTTGTTGTCCATGAAATCAATATAGTCGATGCCAAAGAGGCGATCGAACTCGTAAATGATTTTCATGGCATTCTCAACGGCGTACCTAACAAGCCGTTTATCAGTGTCGCAGAAGCTGCAGTCAAAGCCGCATCCATACGATGTCAGAATTGGCAAATAGGTAATGGGTCCTTGGATGCCAAGAATAGCGCTGACTCGCCCTGCATGAGGATTGCCGACAAAAGAATAAAGATCCATCTCCTTTTCTCGGCCGGCAACTTCCACCCGAGGAAGCAGACTGTAATCGGGGATTGCAAACTGATCCGGTTGAAACTCAGGCGAACCTGTGAATTCAACAAGACCGTTGAATCTGCGAGCTATCCCCCGCGGCAAATCGAATGCCGTTCTCCGTTCACTTATGCAACTCAGCAAAGAAGCTATAACTGGCTGGCCCGGACCAACGACGACATAGTCAATGGCCGGAATTTCTCCAATAGGAAAAGGAGTATTGCCAAGAATTTCTTCGTACCACTGTGTTGCTTCGTGACCACCTAAAATAATAGGCGTTTCCGGAAAAGCACCCCTCAGAGCTTTGGCTATCCTTGACACTTCACCGCGATCAACTACTGTACAGCAACTTATCCCAATTGCATCTGGAGCGAACTTGGCTACTCCGGACACAATTTCCTCGATTCTCAATCCGGTTTTCCAATAAGAAATCCCGTCAACTTCCTCAACCGCGACTGAATTGTAGGAAGAGTCCAAAATTCCTTTTTTCAAACCCTCGGCCGCCGCATCAAGGAGAAATACCTCGTAGCCATTTCTCTTAGCTTCAGCTAAAACAGAAATAGCTCCCAGTGGAGGGTGAATGCGGGGCGGAGTTCCAGCCGGAGAAACTGCACGAGGCGTTACAATCGCAAATCTTTCTATCTTTCTTTTCATGGCTTTGCCTCCTTCTTAGAAAAAGAGGCGGCAGAAATGCATCCCGCCGCCTCAAATGGTTGGATTGCCGTTTCTCCTAATTATCTCTACGAGACAATTAGGATCCTGCTGTTCGTAATTACTCCAGAAGTAAAAACGATTAGCTGGACATTCGTTCTTGCAAAGGCGACTACAGCTATCGCACTCACGAGGCTGGCGAATCGCTCTGGTAGCTTGGAACTTATTTCCAACTTTTCCCTGCCAAAAATCTCTAACAGTTCCGTCTTGATAGATTTTCCCAAAAGAGAATGTTGGGCCAAGGAAAACGCATGGGCTCACCTTGCCATTAGCGTCGATGTGCATTGACCGATTAGCAGCTCCGCACATTCGCCCGCGCAGAAGTTTTTGTGATACTTCGGCCGGCTGTTGGAACATCATGCCCTCATCCATCAGCACATGCGGCAAAACCTCATGGTTATTAAGGTATTCCAATACCCTAAGATAACTCGGAGAGTCTTGCGTATCAAGCATCATTTGATTGTGCACAGCCCTGCCTGCTGGCCTGCAGTAGGAGAATTTGATTTTCACTCCTCTGCTCTTGGCCAATTCCACCAATTCTGGCACATCGTGCAAATTTTGACGCAGCAGCGTTGTTCTTAGAATCGTACTTACGCCTCCCTTCTTAAGAACTTCCAGTGCATCAAGTGCTTTTCGAAAATGGCCAGGGCCACGCAAGCTGTCATTAACTGCCTCCATACCTTCAATGCTCACCGATGTGCGCACATTGGCTTTGGCAAGCAGCTCGATTGCGTGTGGCGTTACGCTTGCACTGTTAGTGCTAATGGTAAGAAAACATCCTGTCGAGCGCAGGGATGTGATGATTGCTTCAAAATCGCGATGGAGAAACGGATCTCCTCCTCCGATTTTGACATACATTACACCCAACTCTCGAATTTCCGCTGCGAGCCTTTCGATCGTGGCCAAGGACAAAGATGTCTTTAGTTTGCGCTCAGCTCCCGATAAACAAAAGGGACATTGAAGCGAGCAAGACAGCGTGATGTCGACATAAATCTTGAATGGAGCCGAGTAGGCATTAGGAACCGGCCGGTTGCGAACAACCCGCACGCCTCCGTCATTCAAGTCCTGTCCAAGCATTTGCTTTACTAAGTCTCTCTGTGCCGGTCCGATGGGTATGCATTGCGGAGACTTTAGGGCATGAATTTTCAATGCCCCGTTTTCACAGTCGAACTCTATCAGTTTATCGATCTCGTCCTCCCGCAAGGAGGAAAAACCGAAACCTGAGTTCTCTAATCTTACGATTTTCATTTCACGCCTCCTTTCAAGAGGGTTACTGTTGTTGGCTGGTTATCTTTTCAAGGAACTGCGTTAATATCATAGTATAAATAAAAAATATATGTTTGTCAATACATACCAGCAATAAAAAAGGCCTCGTGTTTTAAGACGAGGCCAACGCGTCGATTATCCTTCAATCGACACTTCAGTTTCTTCGCTGTCTGCGACAGCGATTTTCTCAGCCCGCATTGCGAACGCGATGTCTTCTAAAAACGGATTCAGAAGACCGTGTTGCGCCTTCGGGCATTTGATTTCCATCAGGGAGACACTTGCCCCAAACCTGATTTTTTTGGCGGTTTTGACCTTCCGGCCTTCGGAAATGATGAACAGTGCCAGTTTGGCTCCGTCCATAATTTCAGCACTGGCAGGTTCCGCCGCGGCAGAGGGCCACTTTGCATTGTGGATGCTTTTGCCCCCTACGTTTCTGTAGAAATATCCTTTGTCGCTTTTCGAATCCATCGACTCGCGCGCACTTTCGGCATCACCCTTTTTGACCACCTCAGCATGATACATTTCTTCCGTGATGTGAGGAACAAAAGGAGATGCCATCTTCAGGATATTCAGGAAGGTTTGGTAAGCTACGTGCTGGGCAGAGAGCCTTTCGGAAGTCCTCTCTTTGTCGCCTAGATCTATTGAAAGTCGTCCTTTCGCAATTTCCAGGTAGTTATCGCAGAACTCCGACCAGAAAAAGTCCTCGAAAAGGCGTCGGGCCTGCAAGAACTCGTAGTCCTCGAAGGCTTTAGCCATTCCTTCGGCCGTCTCCAGAGACCGCCGTAGAATCCACCTGTCGAACGCTTCGCAACGTTCTTCAGGTAATTCGGCGTTCGGATCGAAATCCTGCAATTTTCCCAAAACAAGCTTGCCAGCGTTATAAAGCTTGGTTACAAGCTTCCTCCCTTTTTCGACTTCTTTCTCGTCAAAATAGGCATCCCTGCCCAATGTCGCCCCGCACATTGCGTAGCGGATGGCGTCGGCGGATTTGCTCGCGATCAGCTCTTCAGGGTTGTACTTTCCTCCTCCTGTTTTTTTGCTGATCTTCTCGCCCTTTTTCACCAAAATGTGACCGGAAATCATCAGATCATGCCAGGGCACTTCGTTGTGCCTATACAACCCCATGAGGATTGAATAGACGGCCCACGTCCTGATTATGT
>CAYOIH010000019.1:0-15683 GCA_964404005.1 uncultured Candidatus Saccharibacteria bacterium | reverse complement strand
GCTGTAAAAATGTGGGGTCAGTAAACATTTTTGGAATTTCAACCAAAGTTCCCGGATTGTCTTTATCAGCCATTAAAGCCAACATGGCGTTTCTCATATAGTGCTCAAACATCGGGCCAATAATTTCTGGCGGAAAAAGCTTCATAAAGATTGCGATCATTTCCTGCACCGCAAAATCTTTTTGTTCCGGAGAATCATACTCTAACATATTCAAACCGCACGGCCTTTCCGTATCAAAGGGCTCAAACATTACTACGTCATCAATTCTTTCTTTTGGAATGAAGGCCAAAATATGTTCAACTGTTTCTCCGTGCGGATCAATAACAGCAACTCCTTCGCCATTCAAAATATCCTGTATAATCAATCCTTCCATAAAATATGATTTACCGGTTCCGGTTTGCCCGATGTAATAAAAATGCCTTCGCCTATCCTCCTTTGAGGCAAAATAGATTTTCTTTTTTTCATTTCTATAATCAACTTCTCCAATCAAAAGCTCGCCTTTTTCCGGAAGGTCTGAAGGCGGAGCAAATGTTGCCAATTTTGCAGCTTTAATATACGGAGTCTCAATATAATGTGTCGGAAAATGATAAACACTGGCCAATTCTTCTAAATTTAAAACGTTTGACTGATTCTTATTAAAATTTCTGAAACTGTAATCATAAACGAGCTTACGTAATTCTTTTTTATAAACTTCTTTGGGCTCCAAACTGTTTATGGCAGACATCGAAAACTGGCTGAAGGCTGAAACCAAATGGTTTAATATTTCTTCCGCCCGCACTTCCGTTTGGGCGGACGCAACAACTCTTATGTTTGTTTCAAACGGCTGTTTTTGGATTTTGTTTTGGATTGCGTCGTATCCTTTTTGGTCAATCCCCTGCTCTTTTTCTTTGGTCTGAAAATCGCCCTCTTTATTTTTCAAATTTTTAGGCCCTCGCACAAACACTTCATCTATCGCGCCTAAAATATCCAAAACACTCCAGCCCGACGAGCCCGCCACGGCATCTTTTACAGATTTGCCTTCCCTGATTTTTTTAAGAGCTTTGGTGCCGGCTTTCCGCAAATTTAATTTAGACAAGGGTCTTATTAAAACCTGAACTGCCCCGCCTTCGTTAGCTGAAATCTTACTCAAATTATTTGTTACCAAAGACAAAGGGTCTGTTTCCAGCGTCTGGTATGTGCTAATTGGAAAAAGCGAACTTTCCGAAAGTTTTAAATAAGCTCCGGCAGTAGCTCCCTGCGGTTCAAAAACCGTGTAATCCTGCGGAATTTTATCTACAACCGCGTTTGGATAAACGCCCTGCACATATTTTTCAAAAACAGATTCCAGATATTTTGGCACCGCCACGTAAAAAGAAATATCCGAACTTCCAATTTGGGAAGCAATTTCAAACGCGCAACACGGCGGGTCCTGAAACATTTTTGGTTTTTTTAAGTACAAAAAATTAGCAAAGACCTGCTCCATCTGGCCTATCATATTTTTTTCTTCTTTCTGCGCCTCCCCTTCTTTTTTTACAACATGCTTTGGCATTGTCACCAAAAACAAAACCATCTCCAGTCCCCCAAAAACAGAATTCTTTTCGTTCGTCTCGGCATTTAGTGCTATTATAAAAGCCAGCACTATCAGCAAAAAAACTAAAATTAATCCCGGAATAATTATTGCCATATGATTTTAGGTTTTTTTAGCCTGCCCCGAGCTTTTGCCCTGAGCCGCGCCGAAGGGTGCCGAAGGGTCATCATTGTCGTCGTCTGTGGGTTTCATAAAATTTTTATACAATCCTTCCTGCGACAATGTGTCGTGCAAAATATCCAAAAGATACGGCTCATTCATCCTTTTAGCCACCTGCACCGCAAAAAGCACCCCCTTCTCTCTGGCTATCTGCAAAAGATGTTCTATTTTCTCTTTTTCCCCCAAAAATTCAATCTTCTCGGCTTTCTTCTTTGCTTCAGCTTTTGTATTATCATCCAGTTCCATCATTTCTATTTCTTTTCTCAGTTCAGCTGATACAATTTTGTCTTCCCTAGATATTTCTCCTCTTTCCGGACTTTTTTCAATTTCAACTCTCGGAGATTGTTCAATAGCCGGAATTATTCTTTCCGGTATGTTTATTTCTTCGTTTTTGTCTTTATTATCTACCATAATATAATTTTCCTATTTAACTATTAAATCAACCGCATAAAAATTTATCTTGCCGGAAGAAAAATTCTGAGAAGTATTATCCTGGCCAGTTCTAACAATGACTTTCAATCCCGAAGACTCTTTTGAAACCTCATATATTTTTACGCACGGTGTTGGGTCAAAAGCCGGTTTTAACAACGCTCCGCACAAATTTGGATTAGGAAGCCATGGATTTACTGTATATCCATCTAAGGGAATAAATTGCCTCCCCTGAGAATCAATAATATTCCCTATATCCCAAGAACCCTGTTCTATATTTTCTGTGCCTTTATTTTGCGCTCCAACCATAACTTGTATAAATTTTGCTCCTGTGTTGGATATTGGCAGGCTTGCCTGATTAGACGAGGCATATTGGCTGTTTGTGATACTGGATGCGGACAAAAGATTTCCCTTGTCTATAGCAGATTCAAAGAGAAACCTGATATTGCCCAGTGTTTTTTCATAAACCGGCACAGGTACCGTGGTCGTTGGCGCCGGAGTGGGAGCCGGCGGTTTTTCTGCCATCCTCATAACTAAATAAGTAATCACGACAGCAACTAAAATTATAACCGCCAAGACCAAAAGCAATCTTGATACTTGCCCGGAAACTTTATTGAATTTAAACATTTTAATTTATAAACACAAGAACTTATGAGTTTAGAAACATTTGTTTTTTAACTCTTTTGTTCTTCAGTTTCTATTGTTTTATTTTACCACAAGTTATTCGTATCTTAAAGCTTCTATCGGGTCAAGCTTGCCGGCAGACCTTGCCGGCAGTACTCCGAAAGCTATCCCTATTGTTCCGGAAACGCCTACGGCAATTATTATTGCATATAACGGCACAGAAAATGCCCATGCCAATCCATAATAATTGGCCACTAAATATAAAAGCCAGCTTAATACGGCTCCAAATAAAATTCCTATAATCCCGCCCAGAACCGTGACCAAAATAGATTCTATTAAAAATTCTGTTAAAATGTCCGAATTTGTCGCTCCCAGCGCTTTTTTTAAACCTATCTCGCTGGTTCTTTCGGTAACAATAACATACATGATATTCATAATTCCCACCCCGCCGACGACAAGAGAAATTGAAGCAATCGCAATGAGTAAAATTGTTATGCCATTAAAAATAGTATTAAACGTATTCATCGCTTCTGCCTGGGTTGTGACAGTAAAATCATCTTTTGCGGAGTTTGTAATGCTGTGGAGCCTTCTCATGGTTTCGCGAATTGACTCGGCTGTAGCATCTCCCAAATTTATATCTTTCATTTGCACAACGCCGACAGTTATATAATTTATTCCAAGCATTTTTTTTTGCGCCGTAGTAAGCGGCACATACAAACTGTCATCAGCTCCTCCGGCTGACATAGAGCCCTGCGGATTATAAATTCCTATAACCTGAAAATTTAACGTGCCAATTCTTACTAATTTTCCCAGAGGATCATCCTGCCCGAACAAATCATCTGCAAGCGCGCTTCCCAAAATTACAACTTGATTAGCCCCGGTGTCTTCGGCTTGCGTAAAAAATCTGCCCTTTTTCAAAGTGTGCTTATCAATGGAAAACATTTCAGCTCCGGCGGCATAATAAATAACGTTTTTTGCGTTGTTGCGATAACTGGCTACGGCAAGCCCGGTAGCTATCCCGTATGCGCCCGAAACATTTCCCAATTTTTTTATCTCGTCAAGATTGGAAACCTTAAACGAAGTAATTTGCACAGTAGAAGTTGCCCGGCTGAAATCAACTGAAGCCGCATTATTATTTGCCAAATTTTTTGTGGTAGGCGGAACCCGAGTCTCAATAAAAAGCGTATCTGTTCCCCATGAGGAGAGTTCAGAATCTATCAAACTTCTAAACCCGGCGCCGGCTGACAAAACCAAAATAACCGTGGCAATTCCAATTACAATGCCCAGCGTAGTCAAAACCGTGCGGACAGGATTCGCGGTCAATGCTTTTATAGATTGTTTATAGGCTTTAAACATATATCGAATTAAAAGTTTGTAAAGTTATAAAGTTTACTAAGTAGGCTGAATACTTTTAATAAAACCTGAAATTAGACGGCTTATTTCTGAGCAGCGATTTTGCAAATCATTAAATTGGGTTTTGCTTATGTAGCCCAATTCTAAAGCTATGTTTAACATTGATCGCACCTCTCCCGCAGAGCCTTTTGCAATATACAAAAATTTCGAAAATTCTTTATTTGATTGTCTTTCGTATCCTTCGGCTATATTATTGGATATACTCACCGCGGCTCTTTGTATTTGATCTCTGAATCCATAATCGCGATTATTCCTAAAAATACCGTACACAATCACGGATAATTCTATCCCTTTTTGCCAAGAAATAATGTCTTCAAATTTATCGATTCGCATAACTTTATAAACTTTATGAACTTGATAAACTTTCTACTCGTAGCGCAACGCGTCTATTGGGTTTAATTTTGATGCTTTGAGAGCCGGATACAAGCCAAAAATAACTCCTGTTAAAATTGAGACGCCTATTGCCAGAAAAACAGACCAAATTGAAACCACAAACGCCCAGTCATATCCCAAATAATGCATAAGCAAAGACATCAAATAAGAAATTAATATACCGATAATTATCCCGATAACTCCGCCGAAAAAAGTCAAAGTTCCCGCCTCCAATAAAAATTGGTTTCTTATTGCCGAGTTGGTCGCGCCCACTGCTTTTCGCAAACCGATTTCCCTGGTTCTTTCGGCAACAGTTGCCATCATAATATTCAAAATCCCGATTCCCCCAACAACCAAAGCAATGGCCGCCATAGCTGTTAAAAATAATCTTAAAGCATTGGTGATGGTGCTCAAAATATCAATTGCGTCAGCAAGGTTTCTAACAGTAAAATCAATATCCACATCACTCTGTATATGGTGGCGTTGTTTTAAAACATTCGTTACGTCAGCAATAGTTTGATCAATATTCTCCGATGAATCAACTTTTATATTAATTCCCCGCAAATAATGAATTCCTAAAAGTTGTTCTTGCCCGATAACCAGCGGCAAATATACTTGGTCGTCATGATCTATAACAAAACTGCTTCCCTGTTTTGCCATAACCCCGACGATGCGCAAAGGAACTCCGCCGGCTTCGGTCTGCGCGGAATTCCGCACTTTTATAACCTGCCCTATCGGGTCCACTCCGGTATTGTCAAATAATTCTGAAGCCACAGTAGCTCCCAAAACAGCGACGTTAGCGTTTCCTTCTCCCTGTTGCTGGTCAAAAAATTGCCCCGATTGTATTGTGGTATTTAAAACATCCGGATAATTATAATCTGTGCCGATAAAATTTGTATCAACTGTTTTAGCTCCCCATGTCACAGAGGCCGACCCCATAATCATTCCAATAACTGATTCTGCATGCGGAACTTGAGATTTACTACGCAAAGCATCGGCGTCGCCATTTACTAATGTCGTAATTGTAATTCCAAACAATTGCGCCGGCGGCCCTTTTTCATTGCTTTTCCCCGGCTGAACATTTAATAAATTTGATCCCAATTTCGTAATCTGCCCCAAAATCAAACTCTGCGCTCCGGCGCCCAGAGCAATTATAATTATCACGCCGGCAACCCCGATGACAATTCCCAAAATAGTCAAAAACGACCTGCCTTTCCTGGCAAGCAAAGTCCTAAAAACTAATTTTATTGTCCCGATAAAATCCATTGAGTATTGATAAATTAAGTCAGCGGGGTTATATTGAAAATGTGTAATTTGACATTCGTCCTCTGGACCTATATAAGGATTCTCCTATGAAAATCGCGATAAGTTTTGCAGTGGCCATAATCGCCTTTGTTGCGAGTTTATGGTTTAAATTAGGTTTTCTGACTGCAATAAGTCTCACCACCGCCACATTTGGATGTCTTTTCGCCTTCTGGTTGCTCACAGAACCCACGCTTCACTGTTACTATTGCGGAAAAAGAACCAGAAAATCAAAGGCCAAGATTGAACGCGGCGAATTCCACGATAAGTGGATATGCCCTAGGTGCAGCAGAGCTTATTTTCTCCACGAATAACCTATGCGCTCATCGGCAGTTCGAAGATTTCTCTTTTAGAAATTTCTTCGGACTGCTTTTTTTTTGCAAAAATTATTTCACTAAATCCTTGCCTTCTTTCCACACATTAATGTCATTCCCAGCTTGACTGGGAATCCAGGTTTTAATTCTGGATCCCCATTTTCATGGGGATGACAAAGCGTTCTATTTAATTAAGTCCTTGTCGGACTCTGCTATGGTACGCTTTGTCACTTTTTCATCGGAAACGATATTTCCATCTTTTATTTTGATAATTCTTTTTGCGTGGTTTGCGGTATCTGTTTCGTGCGTGACCAAAATAATCGTATGGCCTTGGTTGTTTAATTTCTGTAAAATGTTCATTACTGCATTCCCTGATTTTGAATCCAAGTTTCCGGTCGGCTCGTCGGCAAAAATTACAGCCGGATTATTTACCAAGGCCCTGGCTATTGCCACGCGCTGTTTTTCTCCGCCGGAAATTTGGTTTGTAAAATAGTTTAATCTGTGCGAAAGCCCGACTGATTCTATGGCCTTTTCAGCTAATTTATCATAATCATTTTTTTTACTGTAAACCAAAGGAAGCCTTACGTTGTCTAAGACAGTTGTTCTTGCCAATAAATTAAATGATTGAAAAACAAACCCCACTCTCTCATTTCTTAGTTTTGCCAGATATTCGTCATCAAAATCTTTTGTATTTTTTCCTTCAAACGCGTAATGCCCGGAAGTCGGCCTGTCCAAAAAACTTAATATGTGCATCAATGTTGATTTCCCTGACCCGGACGGTCCCATGATTGCAACAAACTCACCTTCGTTTATCACAAAACTTATATCATGCAAAACGTGTGTAACGACCTCATCGTTCACATAATTTTTCTTCAAGTTTTCAACCTCAATAAGTTCTGCCATTACTGTTTCATATATGTAATAATTTTCTGCCCTTCGCTTAATCCTGATAATATCTCAATTAATCCCCCGTCAGCTTGAAGCCCGGTCTGGACTTCAACTTCGTGATACGTCAACTTCTGAGGGTCGTCGACAACTCTTACATAGCTTTTATTATTTTTATTAATAACCGCGGTTGAAGAAACTGCCAGCGCGTTATCTTTTTCTGCCGCTAAAATAGTCATATTAGCCGTCATGCCGGGTTTTATGTCCGGAATGTTTTCTATACTTCCTTTAACTTCGTAATTAACTACGCCGGAGATTACCGTGGATGCCGGATTAATGCTCAACATTTTTCCGGAAAAATGTTTGTCCGGGCCCAAAGCATCAAAAGTATAATCAATGGACTGCCCCACTTGAAGCGAAGCAATATTTGCCTCGCTTACATTTGCTTCCGCATGCAAATTATTAATATCCTGCAAAACTATGGCTTTGGCTGTGGCCGTTGCCTGCTCTCCAACCTTTATATCCACTTCTGTAATTATTCCCGAAGCCGGAGCCACTACAATTGAGTTATTTACAACAGCTTGCGCCGAATCAAACTGCCCTTGCGCTGAAAGCATTTGAGCTTTTGCTAAATCAATATCTTCTTGCCTTGGAGCAGATTGCTTTGCCGCCAAATTATGCATTGCGGTTTGCAATGACGCATTGTAGGAAGCGATACTACCCTGTAAGGTGTTAACACTGCTTAAAGCAGAACTGACTGCAGATTTTTGAGAGTCTAATGCGGCCTTGTCGGCAACAGAAACACTTGAAATATAGGTGTCTGTATTGGTTTGATCGCGAATGATTTGCAAAGAGGCCAAAACACTTGCCAAAGAATTGGATACATTAGAAATTATCAAGTCTGTGATGCCCACAGCGCTTATTTGGTTTATATTATCCTTTGCAATGGCCAACTTATTAATGATATTGGTTTTGTTCTCATAAACCGGCCCCCAAGATGAATCCGCAGAACGAAAATAGGTGTCTTGAATTATTTTCGCCGTTGCCTCGGCGTTGAAAATTGCGGTGTATCCGTTGTTTAATGCGCTCAATGTGTTATTGTATGCGCTGGTTGCGTTCACTTTTGCCGAATTCACGGCATCCTGCAAAGCTTGTATGTCGTTTTGACTTGCTCCGTTTATTAATTTGTTATAATTTGCCTGGGCCTGCGCCAAAGAGCCTTGGGCCGAAGTTAAGGTTGCTAATGCGCTCGATTGGCTAAGCGAGGCTAAGACCTGCCCTTGATTAACCTTGTCTCCCTCTTTTACAGAAATACTTCTTACAACACCGCTTCCCTGAAAGCTCAACGTAAGATCTGTTCCGCTTACAACCTGTCCGGTTGAAAGAACCGTTTGCTGTAAGTTTTGTTTTGTAACAACGCCGGTTTGGATAGAAGTGTTAACTTTTGGCTTAAAAATAAAATATCCGATTATTATAACAATAATTAAAATTGCGATTATCCAGATATTTCTTTTTCGTTTTAAAAATTTTGGTATCTTTATTTTCATAAGGCTTTTTTTATTAATTATATCAAATAAATATTATTTTAGATACCTACGGTTAATTTTTTTATTAAAAAAACGAATGTTTTTAATTCCCTATCGTTAAAATTAGAAAAAAGCTTTTTCATATGCTTGGTTTTCCTTTTTTTTATGGAATTAAAAAGTTTTTTGGCTTTCAGAGAAAGCTCCACCGCAGAAACTCTCCTGTCATTTAATCCGATTTTTCTTTCAACAAAACCCTTTTTTTGAAGGCAATTAACAAGCTGCGTTGCCGCGCTGCTGCTTACGTGCAAGGCTTTTGATATTTCGTCTATCGAGCATCTTTTGTTTTTTTCTACGACATCAAGAGCCACCCATTGTGAAAACGTGATGTCCGCCCCCGGGTGTAAAAATTTTCCGCTGGAAATCACCTTTTGCTGAGCGTTGTGAAAGCTCAAAAGAAGACTTTCAATTTGCTTTTCTCTGTTGTTTTTCATATTATATAAGTATCTTACATAATAAAAGAAGGCGTGTCAAGATGCAACAAAAAAACCGGGAATTACCCGATTTTTTACGAATACATTTTTGCACCCTTAAGCCATTTGGCAAAAGCACAGTCCGTGCTATGTTTTGGTGGTTGCGGTTGCCTTAGAACCTGAACCGCGTCTTTAAAAATTTCATAAATATCTGATGGGTTTGTATCTATTTCAACAACTTCTTTTCTAAACGGCAACCGGTCAATGAATCCCCTGCTCTTATCTACTATATAGAAGGCCAAATATCCCTTTCCTGAAGTTTTATATCCATTTTTTTCCATTAAGAATGCGTACGTGTCTAACTGCAATTGGAATCTGTCGTAAACATTTGCCACCGTGCTTCCGGTTGATTTATAATCTAACGGAGCAATTCTAACTTGCCCTGAGCCCGCCGAAGGATCCAACTCTAAAACATCATCAACCGCGCCAAATAAAGTTGCTCCAAGCGCTTCGTCAAAATATCTTATTCCGGCAAAATTATTTCGCCACTGATTCAACAATTTCTGGTTTGGAAATAAATGCGCTTTTATATTATTTTCTGTAAGCAACGGATGTGGTAAATTTTTTGCGCGATATGTATCAAATTCCTCTTTTAGCAAACCGTCTATAGCCGAGTTTAAAGCATACGGATATGGTGGTGGCCTTTTAATTCCCAAATTTTTATCTAGCCAAAAACAATGTGGGCATTCTAAAAATAAATTTAATGAATTTGGCGATAATTGTATTGGTTTTCCATTTGCCATATCAATTGTATATTAACAAAATAAACAACTAAAAAAAAGCCCCTCCATCTTCATAGACAAAGGGACAATATCAAAAAGAATACAATCGCCGGAGCGATTAGATCTCAACCACGTTGACCAGACGGGACTCTTGCTCGTAGCGGAGCATTGAATAGAGCCGCGGGTTGCGCATGGCAAGAATCTGGAGAGCGGCAAGAACGGCATTTTTGGCGCTCAAAACGGTCATCGCCGGTACTTGGCTGGGCATACGTAATGATGACCAAACATCGTCCGGGAACGGCTTGTCGGTGCCCGGCGCGTTCGCCGGAACATTGATCACCGGAACAGTGGAATTAGCGGCGAGCACGCCTCCAGCGCCATTGCTCATGCCAACGTAATCGATGATTACGCTGTCGGGAATGTCGGCAAGGTGCTGATTCATTGTGATCACGGCCGGAATTGTCTCTTTGTGGGCCGACAAGGCGACATAAGTGACGACCAGGTCCTTGCCCTCGAATGGCGACAGCAACGCCTCTTTGAAAGCAGAAACGTCGTCACGGGGGGAGCCTGTCCAGACGATGATCTGCTGGAGGGGCAGGCCAAAACGATCGGTCAGCCCGGCGGCCAGTTTGTACTTTCTCCCCAATTCTCCGAGGTCTCCGCCTTCGCGGTAGAACTGCTTGTCCTCGTGACCGCCTTTGTACAACACACGCCACGAATCGGCGTCTATCACGTCGGCCAGTAAAATTTTTCCAACCCAGATTTGCTTTTCGGCAGTCCAGGCGTCAGCGGGCACTCCGAACTCAATCTTGATGTCCGCGAATTCACGTCCGAGTAGCGACCAGGCACGTTCCAAAATCAGGAAGTGGCGCCGGCCGATCTCCTCGATCTTAAACAGAACCTCGTCGACGTTCCGGAATGGGAAGACTTCTAAAAACGGAAGTGTCAGAAACGGCTTCTGTCCATGAATGGGCTGATGCGGGTTGTAAAGCATAACCACATCTCCTTCTGCGCATTCCCGGCCAATGACCATCAGCGGATCATCGCAAGGCAACACATGGTCGCCCCACTTCTTGCCACTGGTCTTCAGAAAAAGTTCGAAGACGAGCCTGGGGAAAACCGTTCCCTTCGGGATGCCAGGGTTGCGCTGGAGAAACGATCCGAGAGCTCTCCGGCGAAAAACCACCTCCATCTTCAGCATCTCGCACAGCGGTGCTCGAAACTCGGTCGCGCTAAGGCGGTTATAGAAAGCGACCGGCAGACCGCAATCCTGCAACAATTTGAAAACGTTACACGTGGTCTGGGTGGCTAATGCGCCCTTGCCCGGAATGAGGTCGTGCTTCTCGCCGTCTCCGGCAGTGACGTCATCCTTGGACTCGAACTTACCGTCGCCTAGTACGCTAAGCGATTTGAAAACCTTCTTGGTTTTTCCCTCGACAACGAGCTCCCATCGCTAGTCTCCTACTTGAATTTGCTCTGGCGGCATTTTCCGTTCCTTTCCTTTTCTAGTATTTTAACAGTAACAATGAACTGCTGATTTCGCTGCTTTCACGCGAAAGCACTTACTGATATAAAACTACACAAATTTTACACTTTTGTCAATAAAAAAGTCCTCAAGGGTGAGGACATGGTTTTTGAAATTCAGACATTCGCGATTATGCTTCAATCTGCCAAAAAATATTTTGACCGGCCATAAATGGAACAATACCGTCGCACTCTTCGGGCACTGTCCATTGTTTTCTGGCAAGACAAATACTTCCTTCGTTTAACGGAAGTTTGTAGAACCCTGCGCCAAATTCAGAAACAAACGCCTCCAAGCGATCCAAATGACCGAGATAGTCGAACATCTGGCAAAGCAAGGGCAAAGCAACGGGAGCCGTGAAACAACCGGCGCACACAGAAGCGCACTCCTTGGTTCCTTTGAGATGCGGAGCGCTGTCCGAACCAAAAAAGAATTTAGGATTTCCGCTTGTTACAGCTTCGCGGAGCGCAGCGCGATCGTGCCGGCTTTTAGCAACTGGCTTGCAAAAATTATGCGGTTGCATTTTTCCCTTGCTCTCTTTGCTGTAACCGATAACGTCGTCCAATGTCAGAAAAAGATGATGGACGGTGATTGTCGCAGCCACCGTTCCCGGCAACTCTTCGGCTATGCACCGAACCGCTTCTTTTGTGGTTATGTGCTCGAGAACAATACGAAGTTCCGGAAAATCTTTGGCAATCATCCGAAGAGTGTGGAGAAATCTTACTTCCTTGTCTATTCCGGCAGACATTTCGCCCGGCAGTTCGCCATGCAGAGACAAAACCATATCAAGCCCCTGCATCGCACCGAACGCAGGATAGCAAAGTCGGTAATCAACAACGCCATTTTCCGAGTTCGTCGTAACATCTTGCGGATAAATCTTGCCCGCAGTAGCGCCTTCTTTCACCGCGTCAAAAATCATTTCCGGCGTTGTGGCTTCGGTGATTTGAATTGTCATCAAGGGCTTAAATTGCCCATTTCTCACAATGTCACTTATAACAAAGCCGTCTAATGCCGATATTATCTCTGTAAGATAATAACTGACATGCCTGGCAGCAAGAATCGGCCCCGGTTTAGTATTGGGCATTATCAATGCTCTTGCAAACTGGCCTACGGTGTGCGACAGCACTTTTCTTAATACTTCGCCTCGACGGAGGTGCAGATGAAAGTCGTCCGGTTTTCTTATTTTAATTGTATCCACGGCTATTTCCTCTCTGTTATCAACGAACGGTTTATGACTTCAGTGCTCTCACGCGAAAGCACTTACTGATATAAAATTACAAGATTTTTACATTTATGTCAACCCTTTCTATATGTCGCACAATAAAACTAACCAATGCTTACCCAGCGCCATTTATTATATTGGTCTTTGTGAAATTCGTAATTTTTATAGTTGTATTTTCTAATTATTTTTTCTATTTGTTTTTTTTGTGGAGGAACCTGTGGTGAGCCCGCCGAACCATCAAACTCCATAAATATTTTCCCTTCGGGTCGCAGATGATTTTTTGCGTCTTTTAAGAATTTTCTAATATAAAAAAGTCCGTCGCTACCCCCGAATAAAGCTTTTTTTGGCTCAAATTTTAAAACTGATTTTTGAACTTTGCTTTTTCTGGTGACCGGAATATACGGTGGGTTAGCAAAAATAAAATCGTACCCTTCGGCGTGGTTCAGGGCAGGATTCCCTTTTATATTTTTAAAAACATCTGATTTTATTATTCTGTACCGTTTCGAATTTATTTTGTTCAGCTTGCAATTGATTTTTATCTGAGCGATAGCGTTTTTATCGCTATCCGCCATGTCGCATAATAAAATACCTGTTTTTGCTAAAACAGCCACTCCCACGCACCCAGAACCAGAAAATAAGTCCAAGCAACGTTTACCCCGCCCGCCATCTTCCAGGCTGACTATATTCTCAATAACCTTTCCAACCCAAAATTCTGTTTCCGGACGCGGTACCAACGGTCTTTTTGATAAATCAATTTTACATTTTAAAAACTCTGTAAATCCAATTACATAATCTAACGGCTCCCCCGCCTTCAACCGCTCAACATCTTTATAAAATTGTTTTGATGGCTTATTAAAATATTTTTCTTTCAACAGCCACTTAATTTCTTTTTCCATATTGCATTATCTTATCTTTATTTTCTAAATAAAAAAAGCCCCGCAAACAAAGAGTGTTTGCGGGACATATAAAAATAAGTTTTCAACTCAAGAAGAGTTGCATTTCAATCCGAGGAAGTTGTTTCCCATAGTGTTTCGCCGTTTTTCTGGCAGTACCCGACTTTCTGGGAACTTCCATAAATCCGATCCTTTTGTAGAGCTCAATGGCCGGCAAATTGCAGGCAAAGGTTTCTAGCCTTAACGTGTCGACACGCAAAACTCTGCGGGTCTCGCAAATTAAGGCTCGCAAAAGCTTTTCGGCTATTCCCCTGCCTCTCGCTTCCTTGATCAGCCACACAACTCCAAGCATACCAACTCGATTGTTGGTTTTGCCACTGTAGCCGATGCCGGCCCAGCCCGCCAAACGTCCGCCAATGTCCACCATCAACCCGGTACAGGCTTTTTCTTTTTCCTGCTTCAGCAATTCCAATAAATCGGCTTCCTGATCTTCCCATGTTTTCATTGTCTGGCGGGCAATATAAGCCTTTTCTAAAACAAGGGAATTCACGCACTCAAGCATGCCGGCGCAATCGCCGAGCAAGGGATGTCTTAATGTTACCTCTTCTTTCCCAGCCCAAAACCTTCTAACCGCACTCACCGTTCTTGCTGTTTCCATATTGATTCCTTTCAATGAACAGATCGGTTAAATTCATACCTAAATAATACAACTTATAAAACAATAATTCAATATTGCACAGTCTTTTTAATATTTAATATTTATATCAAACCCTCTTGGTATTCCACTCCATTTATCTTGGGAAAACTGGGATAGATTTTTTGTACCCGACCCACTTGCCCATCTTCCAGCCGAACTTTAATTCCTCTGTGATGCTCGGCCGAACCAGTTAAAATATCCTTCACCCTCCCATGAGTTAATTTGCCGATTGGTTGATCCATTTTTAAAACAATGTCCACTTCCCCACCAATTTTTATATTTTTTCTTTTTTGCCCATTCATTTTTATTTAGTAAAGCACTGAGTTGATAATTTTTTCAAAAAACTAACTATGGGCAGGGCGTGAATTCGCAATTCGGACCGGTGCGCCCCACATAAGAACCGTCGGGGCAAAGTTTTGCTTCCTGGGTGCACGCTTTATTGGAATCTGCGGATTTGGTAAACACAACTGGAATCTCAAGCGCGTCGTCATTTTCGGGGAGACCCGACGGATTGTCTTTGCGCAGTATCAGCGCCCCTTTATTACTGTACGCGTTTTTGTCTGTTTCGAATGTTATTGTCGCTTCAAACGGCACAAAGTCTTCTGTCATCCAGTCGCTTTTGGCCGCAGCAATTCCCTGGCCGATTATTCTGCCATCCCAGTCAACTACGACAATCGGAAAACTGTCTTCAAAATACCACATTCCCCGCGCTTCTCCGGTAACAGATAGCGGACTTTCTACAACTTGATTTGGACGTGGAGTATCAAGGCGGATAAGAGTTGTTTTTTCCAGCTCGTTCCCAATATTTTCAGTAAAATTTTGGTCTCCATGACGGCATTGCCGCGGATAACTTTCCATAACAGGATTTCCGGCTGCAACGCATTCTTTAAAGTTTGAAACTTGCTTTTCCGGCGCTTTAATGGGTTGCGGCCATATGGCAATTTCCACACCGATGATTATTACGACGACAATTATTAATATAACAAATATTATTTTTTTATTCATAGTTATGTTTTTAAATTTTATCTATATTTTATTCTACCACTTTTGCGGGATTGGAGTAAATAAAAACCCCTCTTGGTACTAAATTAGAGGGGCTCAGATACGCCGCATGGCAAACCATGTCACACATTAACAACTGCGCGCCGTTAAATCCGGCGCCACGTCAAGACCGATGATTATCGGCCTTCCATGCCCGCGACGGACATTTTTGTATTTTGGCCTTTGCCCACGACAACGACTGATACTCATAGGGTCAAACCTAGCTGCATCGTTAGGAACCCTCATCGGCTCCATTTTCAGGTGGTTCTCTGGATCTAATACGACCTGTGGCGACTTTCTGCGTCCCTTAGTTTTTTGAGAACCACAAAAATTTAAAAGACCCATCTCCTTCTCCTTGTCAAAAAACGAAGTGTCTACACAATTTAACAATAATACTTTACCAAATCCTGTCAACAAATGCACTGGCCACTGGTATACTTTACAGTATGAGGCACTTAAAACATG
>CAYOIH010000018.1:0-15853 GCA_964404005.1 uncultured Candidatus Saccharibacteria bacterium | reverse complement strand
CATGTTTTAAGTGCCTCATACTGTAAAGTATACCAGTGGCCAGTGCATATTTTGCACATTAATAAGTTCCATAGTACGATTAATTAATGAAATCAAAATTTTATCCGCTCAAACCAAAAATAATAGAGCTTCGTAAATCGGGAAAAACATACGGAGAAATTATTAAAATAGTTGGACGCAATATTCCGAAAAGCACTTTGTCCGATTGGTGCGGTAAAGTTTATTTAAACAGTAAGCAAAGAAAAATAATTGATAAGAAAATTAAGGATAACTGCAAAAAGGGGATGGAGGTTGCGTGGATAGTAAACAAAGAAAGAAGAAAAAAGTATTTAAAATCAGTGGTTGATCGCAATAAATATTTGGTTAAAATATTTAAAGACAAAAATGTCGGCAAGATTGCTTTATCAATGTTATATTTGGGAGAAGGTACAAAGGGTTTGGACAGGGGGTCATTGCGCTTCGGTAATTCAGACCCCTTTATTATAAGTCTATTCTTGAATTTAATAAAAAAATGTTATAAAGTAGATGAAAAGAAATTTCGGTGCACAATTTTATGCAGAGCCGATCAAAACACCAGCGATTTAGAGGAATTTTGGATAAAAACTACAAAAATCTCAAAAACCCAATTTTACAAAACAAGAGTAGACCCAAGGACAATCGGAAAACCGTCCCAAAAACTGGACTACAAAGGGGTTTGCGTAATAGATTATTTTTCCGCCGATATATTTTTAGTTTTAATACAGATACCAAAAACAATTTTTTAGGGCCTGTGGCGCAATGGCGGCGCAGCCGCATGGCATGCGGAAGGTTGGGGGTTCAACTCCCCCCAGGTCCACTAAATTAAAAATACCTGATTCGTTCGGGTATTTTTAATTTACGATCAATTATATTGGCATTGCTTTGAATTTAAAATTTTGTTATTATTATATTTGTATGGATTTTAAAATGAATTTTAAAAAAATATTTTGTCCGATTGTTCTGATTGTGTGTTTTGTTGCGGTTTTTGGGCTTGGAATTTGGGTCGGAGTCGCTAAAATAGCTTACCATGTGCCCCAACCGGGCACTATTGATTTTTCTCTTTTCTGGGACGCATACAATAAACTGGAACAAAATTTTATTGATCCTTCAAAAATCGCCGACCAAAAAATAATTTACGGCGCGATTGAAGGAATGACAAATTCGTTGGGAGATCCATATACTGATTTTTTTGACCCCGATCAGGCGCAAAGATTTCAACAAGACCTTTCTGGCTCGTTTGATGGTATAGGAGTAGAAGTTGGTATGAAAAAAGATTTATTGACAGTGATCGCTCCTCTAAAAGGAACCCCCGGCGAGCAGGCGGGATTAAAATCAGGGGACATAATTGTAAAAATAGACGGGCAGGATACGGGCAACATGACAATAGGTGATGCAGTAGGTTTAATTCGCGGACAAAAAGAAACATCCGTGACGCTGACTATTTTAAGGGATGATTGGACTCAAACAAAAGATATTGAAATTGTAAGAGATACGATAAAGGTTCCGTCTATGGATTGGTCGTTGAAAAATGGAGATGTGGCATATATACAGATTTATCAATTTGACGAAACGCTTCCCTCGGATTTTTCAGCGGCCGCGCTTAAAATTCTACAAAGCCCGGCGAAAAAAATAATATTGGATTTGAGAGATGACCCCGGAGGATATCTTTCAGCTGCCCAAGAAATCGCCGGCTGGTTTTTGCAAAAAGGACAAACAGTAACCATTGAAGATTTTGGGAAAGGAAAAGAGCAGCAAATATATAAAACAGAGGGAAGCGCCAACCTCGCAAATTATCCGATTGTTGTTTTAATAAACCAGGGGTCGGCGTCGGCATCCGAAATTTTAGCCGGCGCCCTAAGAGACGACAGGGGTGTGCAGCTAATAGGGACCAAGTCTTTCGGCAAAGGGTGCGTCCAGGAAGTTATAAATTTAAGGGGAGGTTCATTTCTTAAAATAACTATCGCCAACTGGCTTACCCCGAAAGGCGGTTCGATTTCAGAAGTAGGATTAACTCCGGATGTAAAAATTGATATAACAGACCAGGATATCCAATCTCAAAAAGACCCGCAACTGGACAAAGCCCTTGAAATTGTAAATAACTTAAAGTAGAATACAAATATTGAAGTAATCAAAAATAAAAAATAAAAATTATATGAAAGTAATTCTTTTGCAGGACGTTGAGGGTCTTGGTAAAAAATACGATTTAAAAGAGGTAAAAAATGGTTATGCCCGTAATTTTTTGTTGCCCGGAAAGTTGGTAAAGGCTGCCACAAGGCAAGCCCTAAAATGGTTGGCAGACCAAAAAGAAGTTATAGAAAAAGAAGCCGAGGAGGATTTAAAAAAGGCGCAGGCTTTAGCGTCGGGACTTGATGGACTTGAGCTAAATATTGCTATGAAAATTGGAGAGGAAGGGCAGCTTTTTGAATCAGTAAATACTCAAAAAATTGTTGAGAAACTAAAAGAAATGGGTTTTGAGGTTAAAAAATCACAGGTTAAAATGGAAAACCCTATAAAAGAGCTTGGGGAATTTCCTGTTAGTGTAAGCTTAGACCACAATTTAGAATCAGAAATAAAAGTAATAATAACAGCGGAAAAGAACAGCGAGAAAATAGAAGAGTAAAAAAACTATCAAGATGCCAACTAAATATATTTTTGTTACGGGCGGAGTGATGTCGGGCGTAGGAAAAGGAGTGGCTGCTGCCTCCATCGGTAAAATCCTGCAATCAAGCGGTTTTAGCGTCACTGCCATCAAAATCGACCCGTATGTTAATGTTGATGCCGGCACAATGAGCCCCACTGAACACGGTGAGGTTTTTGTTTTAGACGACGGTATGGAATGCGACCAGGATATGGGAAATTATGAAAGATTTTTAGACACAAGCCTGTCGGGCACAAATTACATGACAACGGGAAGCGTTTACCTTTCTGTTATAAATAAAGAGCGCCGAATGGAATATGGCGGAAAATGTGTGGACGTTGTTCCGCAAATTCCGCTTGAGGTCATAAGCAGGATAGACAACGCAGCTAAAAAAAATAAAGCGGATATCGCAATAGTTGAAGTGGGTGGCACTGTGGGTGAGTACCAAAACATTCTTTTTCTGGAAGCCATCCGTATGCTAAAAATAAAAAAACCAAAAGATGTTCTCGTGGCCCTGGTAAGTTTTATCCCAGCATTAGGGGCTGGCGGGAATGAGCTCAAAACAAAACCGACCCAATACGCAGTAAAGAGCCTAAATTCAGTGGGTATTCAACCCGATATCATTTTGGCCAGGGCCCCGGTGCCTCTTGACCAAAAAAGGAAAGAAAAAATTGAGTTTATGTGCGGATTACAGGAGGGAGATGTTATTTCTGCTCCAAACGTGGAAAGCATTTATGAAATACCGATAAACTTTGAAAAAGATAATATCAGCGGAAGGATTTTAAAAAAGCTCTCTCTAAAAGCGAGGAGTAAAGACTTAAAAGATTGGCAATCGCTAGTAAACACCATAAAAAATCCTAGGGGCGAGGTTAAAATTGGCATTGTGGGAAAATATTTTGGCAGTGGGGATTTTATATTAACAGATTCATATATTTCGGTGTTGGAATCAGTAAAACACGCCACATATTTTTGGAAACAAAAACCGATTATCGAATGGTTGGACGCGGATACTTATGAAAAAGACCCAAAAAAATTAATAGAATTAAAGAAATACGACGGCATAATTGTGCCGGGGGGATTTGGAAACAGGGGAATAGAGGGAAAAATAAAAGCAATTGAATACTGCAGAAAAAATAAGATACCGTTTTTTGGGCTGTGCCTCGGGCTTCAACTCTCGGTAATTGAATTTGCAAGAAATGTTGCTGGCATAAAAGGCGCCACTTCCCGTGAGTTTGATAGAAGCGCCAAGAACCCGGTAATTGATGTAATGGAAGAGCAAAAAGAGTTGTTAAAAGAGAAACACTATGGTGGGACAATGCGATTAGGGGCATACGACTGCCAGGTTCAGGACGGCACAATAAGTCATAGAGCCTACAAGGACTGGGCGAAGGATACAAAAGGGGCTTATATAATTTCTGAAAGGCATCGCCACAGATATGAAGTGAACAACGATTATCGTGACGTGTTGACGCAAAAGGGTCTTGTAATAGGCGGCGTAAATTTGAAGAAGAACCTGATAGAAATAGTCGAATTAAAAAATCATCCGTTTTTTGTAGCCACGCAGTTCCACCCGGAATTTAAATCAAGGCCGCTAAAACCTCATCCATTATTTAAGGAATTTATTAAGGCCGCGATAAAACATCAGAAATAAATAAAAAACCGTCCTGATGAGCTCAAGACGGTTTTTTGTAAAATTTTATTTTGTAATCTCGACTGAAACCATTTTAGCTGTCCTTCTTAGTCCGTTAAAAAGCTTTTTTGACTTTGAGGTGAATTTAACCGCGCCATCTTTCATGGCGTAAATGGTGTCATCAGAGCCCATTTTTACATTTTTTCCCGGCAGATATTTTGTGCCGCGTTGCCTTATGATAATCATTCCGGTCCTGACTTTTTGCCCGGCTGAAATTTTAATCCCGAGCCTTTGCCCGGCTGAATCTCTACCGAGCCTAGATGTACCTCCTTGTTTAGTTGTCGACATGTTTATGAAATAAACACCGAGCGCAAAATGCGAGGCATTTCTGTGCTTGGTGCAACTTATTATTATATTATGAATTTCATCTTATCAAAAGTTCTCTCCTTTGTCAAATCCCGCTTTTATGATATAATGCTATTTATAATAGTCGCGCTTTTGATATTATTTGCCTTTGCAGCCGGATACATAACCGCAAAATATTATTCAAAAATGCCAATAGAAATATTGCAGCAATAATGAACCCCGTTAGAAGTTTCTAAACAATAAAAATATAAAAAAAATAATAAAGATTTTTAAGATTAATTATGAATGACCCAGATAAAAAACAGACTTCTAACGGGGTGAATATACCAAATCACATAGTTTTATTCCCAGACGGCAACCGTCGGTGGGCTAAACAAAAAGGGCTAAACACGCTAGAGGGGCATAAAAAGGGATACGAGAATCTTCTTGATTTTTGTGATTGGTGTAAAAAAAGGGGGGTGAAGGTGGGGACTGCTTTTGGTTTTTCAACTGAAAACTGGAATAGAACCAAAGAAGAGGTCGATTATTTGATGGATCTTTTGGAAAATGGGTTAATCAAAAATTTCGAGAAATATAAAGGCAGCGAAAAATATCGGCAAGAGGGAGTTAGAGTTAAAGTAATCGGACAGAAAGAAAAGTTGCCAAAATCTCTACGGGAAGCCATAGAAAGAGTAGAGTTGGCGACTAAAGAAAACGATAAACTTTTTTTAAATTTAGCAATAAGTTATGGTGGTAAATGGGATATTTTAAATGCTGTTAAAAAAATTATTCAATCCGGAGTTTCGCCAGAGGAAGTTAACGAAAAACTATTTGAAAATTATTTATCAACGGCCGGATTGCCGGCACCAGACTTAATAATAAGAGCCGGCGGAGAAATGCGGATGTCTAATTTTGTATTATGGCAGGCAGCTTACTCTGAATTATATTTTTCCCCAAAAATGTGGCCCGATTTTACAGAAGAAGATTTAGATGAAGCCCTAGTAGAATTCGACAAACGTTCCCGCCGCTTCGGCAAATAGTGAATTCTTATTGTGCGACAATAAAATAGGAGGCATCGCAGGAATAGGGAAGCGAGAGTACTAAAAAGCGAGGTCGGACCTCGCTTTTCGCTTGATACTTAATTACTAATTCGTTTTTGTCAGCGCTTTTGCCATTTCCAGCCATTTAGGGGCGCGGGGCTTGTTTTTGTATTTTGCGCAGGATTTATGAATTTCTATAAGAGAGCATAGCTCGTTTTTTTTCCAGCCGGTTAAGCATTTTCCGTGGTTTCTATGGATTATTTCGACAGCCTTAGACCAAAGTTCAAAATCTTTTTTCTTTTTATCGGCTAAACAATTTTTCCGGAAAAACGGAACGATGGTTCCGGCAACGTCTTCAATTTTTTGTACGGAAAATCTTGCCTGGTCTTTTGAGATGGTAACTTCGCCACACCCAAACTCGTTCTTTATTTTTTCTAAAACCCGGGTATTTTCTTTCGGAGACGTTATTACAAACTGAACCTTCCATCTATAATATGTGGGAGAATTAGTTCTCTCGTGCCTTGTGTCTTTCCTAAACTGCAAATCAAAGCATCCGTCATTATTTACTATGCTTGTAATATTGGGATTATTTTTTACCGGCATATAGTTTTTTAATTTTTACCATATTTCATTATATCAGATTTTTAATTATGCGACAACATCTTGCGGGCCGTATTTTTATTGTGCGACAGATTGGGAAAGAATTAATGTTGATAATTGTTTTATTTAACTTCGCCATGGAATTTTTTATGAATATCTCTAAGCTGTTTATTTGTTACGTGGGCGTATATCTGCGTGGCGAGTATGTTTTTATGTCCAAGAAATTCCTGAATAACCCTTAAATCAACACCTTGTGTTAAAAGGTCGGTAGCAAAACTATGGCGTAGTACGTGAGGAGTGGTCGTAATTGGAAGTCCTGCGGCGATAATATATCTTTTAAGATTTTTTTCTATAGCTCTTGGGGTTAACCTGCGTGGAGCATTTTTTTTGCCACTGTAATTTATAAACAAGGCTTTTTCCTTGTCCTCGGGATTGCTATCGCGCGCAGAGAGATATTTTCCAAGCCACTCTATGGCGCTCTTAGAAAAATAAATTGTCCTTGCTCTGCCTCCTTTACCGACAATGCTCAACTCTAACTCACCAATACCCGGGCTTATTTTTATCTGCTCTCGGTTTAGCGAGGTTAGCTCTGATATCCTCATTCCGGTAGAAAAAAATGACTCCAAAATCGCCCGATCCCTTAATCCCTGTATATTTGTTGTGTCAGGCGCCGAAAATAGCTTTTGTAACTGCTCTAGGGTCAAAAACTTCACAGTTTTCTCTTTATCGGGCCTAGAAAGCGTTATTTTGTCCGGGGGTAGCGAAAGTATGTCTTTTGCCACAAAGTAGCCCAGAAGGGCTCTTAGAGCGATTAAATAGCAGTTCTGAGTGCCTTTTTTTAAAGGCTGGTTATCGTGTGTGTGAGATTGACGGGATAAAGAGACTCTATAGTCCCAAATATGCTCCGGGGTCAGTTGGTGGGGGAGAATGGAGTCTAATTTATTAGATTTTAACCACAGTAAAAATTTTTCCAGAAATCTTCTGTAATTTTCCTGAGTTTTTGACGATAAACCTTTTTCAATATCAATCCAATCCAAAAAGTCATTTATGTGTTTTGGTATTGGTGTTTGGCTTTCTTTCATGGGCTCTATTGAGAGTTCTCTTAACTATAATTATGCGAACTCTATTATATCTATAATAATCCGTCCCCCGGCGGCGTGTCAACCCTTCGGCAGGCTCGGGGCAGGCCCAAAAAGACGACCCAAAGTACGTCTTTTATTGACCAGGTGTGGTTTCGGCCGGCTGAGCCGGACAATTATTATTTTCTCCGGGGTGTAATATGCTATCTGCAATCCCCGAAAAATAATTTTTAGCTTTTGTCAAAATATTTTCTGAAATTTTATTTTTTTCTTGAATCACTTCGGTTTTTATCGCGTCTCCCCTACTTTGCACTTCCCCGCTAATTTTTGGGTAAATGGCAGACAATGCCCAATCAGACCCTTTTGACAGATATGTCCCAACCCGGCTCGCTCCGGAAACAAAGGTTTTTCCTGCTTCCCTAAAAAAGATCTGCTGGCTCAAAAAAGCAACAGCTAAAATAAAGATTATAATTAAAATATATTTTTTAATCGATCCATTTTGCGTATTCATAAAAAAATTACTAAATTATTTATTTTTCGTACTTTCGTGCGCCGGCAATTTGTCGCACAATAGAATGTCGGCACGCTTAGCGTGCCTTGACCCCGCTTAGCGGGGTCGCACCCTCCTTCGCCTTCGGGCTTCGAAGGGCAGGCAATAAGATTTATGAAAGTAATTTTACAGCGTCCTCTATCCTCTTGAGGGTTTTTTCTCTGCCTAATATATCGGCTATTTCAAACGGACTTGGCGAGGAATCCTTGCCCGACAGCGCCACGCGCAACGGCCACAATAAGTACCCCTTGTTTTTTTCAGGATAATTTTTTTCTGAATTAAATTTTTCAGACGCGGGAAATAATTCTTTTTCTAAATTTTCAATATCCCAGGTTTTTATACCAGATAATATTTTTTCAGAAAACAACAGAGATTCCATCGTCTCGCTATCCCCTACTCCCTTCCATTTTAATAGATCTTTATCGTAGCTTAATTTATTTGTAAAAAAGAAATCTGACAATTCAACAATATCTGATAATTTTTTCATTCTGGTTCTGGAAACCTCAATAATTTTTTGCAAAGAGTTTCGTGATACCTGCCCCTGGACTAAAAGTCCCGCGTCTTTAAGATACGGCACGCAAAGTTCCGTAAGTTTTTCTATCGGTTTTTCGCGAATATAAAGCCCGTTTAAAAAATCCAATCTTTGAACATTAAAAATAGCCCCTGCTTTCTGCACCTTTTCTACTGAAAACTCTTTTGTCAGTTGCGGCAGAGAAAACACTTCTTTCTCTGTTCCCGGGTTCCAGCCCAACAAAACCATGAAATTAACCAAGGCTTCGGGCAAATAACCTTGATTATGATAATCAGCCAGCGCAACGTCGCCCTGTCGCTTAGAAAGTTTGCTTCTGTCGGTGTTTAACATCAACGGTAGATGGGCGTATATGGGCTGATAGAAACCAAGGGCTTCTTGCAACAATATTTGGCGAGGAGTATTAGATAAATGCTCTTCACCCCTGATTACGTGGCTTATCTGCATTTCAAAATCGTCTACCACCACCGCAAAGTGATATAACGGAGCAGCTAAATTTTTTGCGATGACAACGTCGCCCAACAACCCGGCGTCAAATTCCACTTCTCCGCGCACCAAATCATTAAATTTTATTTTTTTATTTTGGATCCCGAACCTTATTACAGACGGTTTTTTCTCCTCTAAATTTTTTGCCACAATTTCATCTGGCAAATGGGAGCACTTGCCGTCGTATTTTGGCGCCACTCCCCTGCTCATCTGCTCCTGCCTCTTGTTTTCTAATTCTTCTTCGGTGCAGAAACAATAATATGCTTTTTTTTCTTCTAAAAGTTTTTTCAAATATTTTTCATAAATATCTAATCTCTGGGACTGTTTATATGGTTCAAATTCTCCGCCGATATCCGGACCTTCGTCCCACTCAATCCCCAACCATTTTAATTGCTCAATAACTTCGTCAGTCCATCTTTGTTCAGACCTTTCTTTGTCGGTGTCTTCAATTCTTAAAACAAATTTACCATTGTTTTTTTTTGCAAATAAATAGTTAAAAAGAGCGGTTCGCGCGGTTCCAATGTGCGCGGGTCCGGTTGGAGATGGCGCGATTCTTACTCTCACGTTTTTCGGTTCTGATTTTTTCGGCATAGTTATGATTTAGTCTAACATTAAATATTCTAAAATTTCTCTGGCTATGGCGCGCGCCGCCAGCGGTTTTGCGAAAGCCAGGGCCGATTGTTTCATTTTTTCCAGTTTTTCTTGATGTAAAAATAATAATTCAAGATTTTCCATAAAAAAATTAGGGGTCAAATTTTCCTGTTCAATAACTATGCTTGCCCCTGTTTGGGCATAAGCATAAGCGTTTTTTGACTGATGGTCGCCGGCCGCAGACGGCAAAGGAATTAAGATGCTCGGCTTGCCCACAGCCGCTATTTCAAAGATTGACCCGGAGCCCGAGCGTGAAATAACTAAATCAGCCGCTCTTAGCGCATGCTTTATTTTTTCTTCATTTAAAAATCCAACCGGATGATAATATTTATCCAAGTCGGAGTACCCTTCGGATCCTTCTACAATCAGCGCCTCAGCAGAAGTTTCTTTAAGGTTTTGATTGCCGGTGATGTGGATTATTTCGTATTTTTTTAATAAATCGTTTAAAATTCTTAAAACAAAATCATTGATGGTTTCAGCTCCCTGCGACCCGCCTACTATTAAAAATATTGGTTTTGAAAAAGTCAGGTTAAATATTTCACCGGCCTTTTCTTTGTCCCCCTCTATTATCTCTTTTCGTATGGGGTTTCCTGTTAGGGTTGTTCTTTTTGGGTCAAAATATTCTGTTTTTGGAAAAGAAATAAAAATCTTTTTTGCCCATTTTGCTGTGGTTTGGTTGGAAAGGCCCGGCACTACGTCTGATTCGTGCAAAAATACGGGAATTCTTAAGAATCTGGCCGAATATGTTACAGCAATAGATCCCGAGCCACCCTTGCTAAAGACCAGGTCCGGTTTTAAAACCAATAGCATAAAAAAGCTCTGAATTACGCCGAACGGAATTTTAAATAAAATGTCAACAATATTTTGCCACGCCAAGTATCTTCTTATCTTTCCTGAAGTTATTGTTTTTATGATAAAATCTTCCTGCGAAAGCAAAATTAGGCTGAAATCATCTTTCGGACCTAAGTAATAAAATTCCAGGGGTGCCCCTTGGGCCTTCTTAGGATAAATTCTTCTTATCTCTCTGGCGATGGCGACTAACGGATATATATGTCCGCCCGTCCCGCCTCCGGTAAATACTATTTTCATATATTGAATTTACGCTTAATAATCATTTTACTGCAAATTAAATATTTTAGCTACACTACGTTATTTTGTCGGCCAGCTAAGAGTTTTTTGAAATATTTAATAAAAGTCCTACGCCGATTAATTCAACGGTTAAATGCGAGCCTCCATAAGAAAAAAACGGCAATGGAATTCCAGCTAACGGGAAAATTCCTGCAACTGATGCCATGTTTATAAATGCCTGCAGAGTTATCCAAAAAACAATGCCTATGGCCACCATTTTAGAAAATTTGTCGTTTGAGTTTTTAGCAATCCTCAGGCCAAAATAAAAAAATATAATAAATGCGGCGATTAAGGCAACGCACCCGATTATTCCCAGTTCCTCGCCAATAATAGCAAAAATAGAATCAGACATCGCTTGTGGCAGAAATCCGAATTTTTGTATTGACATTCCCAACCCTCTGCCAAAAATTCCTCCGGATCCCAAAGAAATCAGTGATTGGCGGAGTTGAAAGCCCTTGCCCAGCGGATCTGTGTCCGGATGTAAAAAGGTCAGCCATCGGTCTAAGCGGTACGGCTCAAATTTTATCAGGAACAATAAAATACCTGTTCCGGAAAACATTACCAGTAAGGTATGCCACAAAGGAGTTTTTGACGAAAAATATAGGACCAGTAGGGTGATAGATATAATTCCCATGGTGCTGGCGTCTCTTTGGAGATATAGTGCGACAAAAATTAAGCCCAAAAAAATTATAAAAGGGACAAGTATATATATTATATTATGATAACTTTTTTTTGTTGCAGCTTTCCAGTCCGCCACGTCAACCTCAGACAATTTAGAGGAAATCCACGCCGACAAATATAAGATGGCGCTAATTTTCAGAAATTCTGCCGGCTGGACAGTGAAACTTCCCATGCTAATCCACCTGCTGGCTCCTCCGGCTTTCGAGCCTATTACGGGCAAAAAAACCAAGAATGAAGCAACTATATTTAAAAATACCAATAAGAGCGCATGTTTTTTAAAAAACCGTAAGGAAATTTTATATGCGACAAAGCCCAAAACGAGCGCCGGTAAAAATCCAAAAAGCAACTGGTGGAATAGATAGTAGTTGGTGTTTCCGAATTTTTGCAAAGAAGCCGGAGCTGAAAGGCACGTAAAAAACAAAAGGCTGAAGCCAAGCAACAAAGCAACTAAAAAGAATAGAAAGTAATCAAAGTGTTTTTTCATCCTTGTGGGTTTGCAAATTTTTAGAAAAATATTTTACCCAGAATTTAAACTGGTCGCCCTTTTCTTCAAAATCTTTCCATACCGAATAACTTGGCGAAGCGCATGATAGCAGGCATATTTCGTCTCTTGGAGTGTATTTATACGAAAATTTAATCGCTTCCTCCATGCTCTTGGTTTCTAAAATATTTAATCCCTTCTTGGATTTTAAAATTTGGTCTCCGCTGTCGGGAAAAAGCACAATATTTTTAATGTCGCACTTTTTTATCATTTTTTCCAGCTTGGAAAATTTATATCCCCTGTCTTGCCCGCCCAAAAGAATGGTGCCCACTTTGGGCAATGATTTTAAAGCCATTATTGTGGATTCTGGAGTTGTAGATATTGCGTCGTCATAGAATTTAATACCTTTAAATTCTCCTGCAAACTCTAATCGATGGGGTAGCGGCTTGAAACTTTCAACTGCTTTTTTAATTATATCGTCGGAAAGATCAAAATATTTTACCGCGGTAATGGCAGCCCTGATGTTTTCTTTATTATGTTCGCCTATCAAGGGCAGTTTTACGCCTTCAAGAATTTTTTCAGACACAAACGGACTTGCTTTTGCCGGGGTGCCCCCAGGGCCGTCTTTTACCCAACTTGTCATTTTTTTATCCTTAGGATTAAAAACAAAAATGTCGTCGGCTTGCTGGTATTTTATTATATTTTTTTTTGCGCCGTAATAACTTTTTATATTAAGATGGTAGTCCATATGTTCCGGGAAAAGCGACGTTACCACAGCCACATCCGGAGAAAACTTGATGTCGTCTAACTGATAGCTTGAAAGTTCCAAAACAAAAATTGTATTTTTATTTATTTTGTCCATAAGCGCCGACAGCATCGGCGTCCCGATATTCCCTAAAAGTTTTGCTTTTCTTCCGGCTTTTTTTAAGATGTGATAGATAAGAGATGCTGTTGTCGACTTACCTTTTGTTCCGGTAACCCCGATTATTTTTATTCCCGGTATTTGGCGCACATAGGAAAAAAATATGTTTGTGGCGGTTGTGTACGGAATTTTTAAATTTTCTTTTGCAACACCCGGCGACCTTACGGCAATATCATAACTTGTTTGTTTTTCTAAATAATTGTCGTCGGTTTTTATATCTCCTACGCCGATTTTCAAATCAGGAAAAATTTTTTCAAGATATTCTTTTACCACTCCGCCCTCTTTCCCAAACCCCAATATCATAGCGCTATCTGCGCCAAGAAATTTAAGGTAATCAGGCACAGACGAAGGCTTGGTTTTAAAAACTTCCTCTATAAGCTCGCGGGGCTTTTTTTTGCCCTGGAAGTAAATTTTAATCGGCATTTTTTTATAATCAAAAAGGTATCTATTGTCATCGGGGTCAATTCGCGGTAAAAATACCTCTCCGGCAAGGTCGTCCCGGAATTTTTCTCTAGACAGATAAAATGCCGCCCTTGCTTCGCTGTATGTGCCCACGCAGTCAAATGGTTTAGACCTTCCAAAGCCCAAAATATCGCGCAAGGTCGCCAATATTTCTACATTCTGGAACAGGTTTCTGCCGAAAATACTTATCAGTTCTTCCTTTGATAAAAACGGCGAAAGGATTAAAAAAACAAATACGCACTTGGGGCAATGCCCGCACCACAATTTATTTTCAGAAAATTCCTCTTCCGGCCTGTTTACTTTAAAATTGTTATTACAGCTTGAAAAACTGAAGAGATATTTTTTTAGTTTTACAAACATTTCCGCAATGCGTATTTCGTAAAATGGTCTTATCAATGAAAAATACAACAAGTCGGGACTTATAAATTCTTTTACGTAATTTTGAAACAAGTTTTCAAACTCGGAAGATTTGGACCACTGGTGGTTTATGATTTTTCCTTTATATCTTACGTTTCCAAAATTGCTGCTGAATTCGTTAGCCACAACAAAATAAGAAAATTGATAAAAAATAGCGGATAGAATTCCAAGAAATGCGTATATCCCCGAAATCGGTATGTGCCCGGAATAATAACCGGTTTCTCCGTTGAATAATTTTTCATCCAGCCGGCGCTTGATTTTAAAGGATTTTTTTCCAATTTTTTCTATTATATTATCTACAAGCGGAGGCGTTTTTTGCGTTTCTATATAGAACGAGGAAAAATCCGTTCCGTATTTTTTTAGTAATTCTGCTGACACTATGGAATCCTTTCCTCCGCCGACTCCTACTAAAAATTTAGCGTTTTTTTCTAATCTGTAATTTTTAGTTTTTTTATTTTTGTCAAAAGCAAAACCCGGGAATATCGCCGAGCTTAATTTATTCCTGTAGAAAAATTCGCCTAAACCGTTTGTGTAAAAAGAATTCCAGAAATCTGCTTCTTCTTTTGAAAGGGAATAATTTATTTTTATTTTTTTAGAGCAGTAAAGTTTGTAATAGCTGATTCCCAAAGCCAGATGAAGGTCTTGCAGAACCTTTTTGTAAAGTTTCGGCGGTATGTTTTTAAGGTTTGGAGCCTTGGGCAGTATTATTGTTTCTGTAAACAAAACAATATTTTTGGGGCTGAAGCTTACTTTGTAATTAAAAAAAATCCGGGGTACCCTATGGGTCTTTGCAGGTTCAAAATTATACGAGGTGAACTCAAAAATAGTGGGTCTTATGTCCATATTCGATTATTCAGTATACCAAATTTATTATTAAAATAAAACCGTTGCCCGCTTTTCGCCGGTCAACGGTTTTACGTATTCTATAAATTATTTATTTACTCTCCGTGTCCAAAAACTTTTTCAGGCCGTCTCTTGGCTGAAGCTTGCCGTCGGTCATTTTATTAAGAATTTCGGTAAGTTTAGTCGTGAGTGGAGTTTTGTCGTGCAAAGGTTTAATCCACATTTTTTCTCTTACTTTCCTCCCTTGCGAGAATTTATCGGTTAATGGTTCTGCCGTAGAAATGAAAAAATTGTTCTCGCGCGGATTCCAAATGATGTATGCTCCGCAACCGGAAGCTGTGACCGCGTCAAAACCGGCCGGAATAGTTTTTCCGATATCCACCACAATTTCACCATAGCGGTCAGAGTTAACGACTTGTCCATCTCTTCTCATTTCTCTGAGCCTGACATCTGATGCGTCAACGATTCCCTGCTGTTCTTTGCTTCTTATTGTAAGTGCCATTGCTCTTAAATCGTTATCTGTTAAAATCTCAACCGGACTTTTACCTGCCTTAAAAAAATCCAGTAAATGTTTTGGGTCAATAAATCTCTGTAAGCCAAGAATTGTTTTTGCCGAATCCACAAAATGTTCTGCTTTATTCGGAAAACTAGAATTATCAACCTGAGTAATAAACTCTACCATATTATCAAGATACTTTTCTTTTTTCAATAATCCGAGGCTTGTTAGCACCTCATAAGTTATTTTTGTTGCAGATGATAAATCCCCAGATTCATCGGCATGGTGGTCAAGAAAGGCGGTTTTCCCTCCGTCTTCCACTACCAGCCCCTGCTTGTCTCCGGTGTCCAGATTAATTCTTCCCTCAATAGACGAGCTGGGAGCAACGTATTTAATATCATTTGTGTTTATTCCGGCCATTTTTAACAAAGCTATGCTACACTTTCCGTCTAAGTCGGTGAAATTTAAAATAGTTTTTTCTTTGGTTCTTTTATCCATGCCCATTACTCCGTGCACAGCAAATTCCTTCCACAATTCTCTTGTTTTCTCGACAAATTTTTTATCACCTTCCTGCTCTGTTTCCGCCCAGAGCTCTTTATAGTCATGGACTCTGGCAAGCGTAATTTCGGCTGCCTTTCGCGGAGTTTCGGTTTCCGCTTCCTGGTCTTTTGCTCCAAGTTCGGGCGCAGACGTTATTGGCTCTTCTGGCATACTTGATTCTGGTGATTTTTCCATAATTTTATTGTTTTATTTATTTTAATATTATTACTATATAGTAATATAATAGGCAATATAAATCAACAAATGCACTGGCCACTGGTATACTTTACAGTATGAGGCACTTAAAACATGTTGCA
>CAYOIH010000017.1:0-16241 GCA_964404005.1 uncultured Candidatus Saccharibacteria bacterium | reverse complement strand
TTTTGCAACATGTTTTAAGTGCCTCATACTGTAAAGTATACCAGTGGCCAGTGCACTTTTTGTTTTTTTGTTTGATTAATAGTATAATTATTAAATATGTGGGGAAAACAAAAAGTCATTAGTGCCGTCCCGTTGAGCGGGGCAAATAGCACGCTCAGCGTGCCGGTGGAGGTTTCGGCTCGGCATTGTCATTTATCTCAAAAAGATTTGGAGGCGCTTTTCGGTGCGGGACACAAGCTTACAAAAATAAAGCAATTAAGCCAGCCCTCTGATTTTGCGTGCGAAGAAACTGTTGCCATTGAATTCGGTTCTAAAAAATTTGAAAAAGTTAGAGTTGTGGGACCTGTAAGAGAACAGACACAAGTTGAAATAAGCGCAACGGATGGCGCGGGTTCTGGAATTGAAATTCCATTGAGGTCGTCAGGAGATTTAAAGGGTTCTGCGAGAGTAATTTTGCAAGGACCTGCCGGAAGAGTCGAGCTGAACGAAGGTTTAATAATTGCAAAAAGGCACCTTCATTGTGCGACAGACGAAGCAAAAAAATTGAAATTAAAAACCGGAGACATTGTTTCTGTAAAAGTTGAAGGCGAAAGGGCGGTTGTTTTTGAAAACGTGGCAATAAGAGTAAGAGACGATTATAAACTTTGCGTACATATAGATACCGACGAAGGAAACGCAGCCGGCATTAATAAAATAGGCGAAGGGAAAATTATATGATACTCGTCCTGAACTGCGGGTCACAATCTATAAAGTGGAAATTGTTTGATGAAAAATTAAAGCTTGTTAAAAGCAATAAGGTTGAGATTTTAGATACGAAAGTTTATCAGGATATTTTAGAAAATGAGTTGAGAAAAATAAGCGGGAGGTATATTTCGCTGATAGGACATAGGGTTGTGCACAGCGGAGGAATTTTTAAGGGGCCCCTAAAAATAACAGAGGGAAATTTAGCAGACCTGGAAAGAACAAATCATTTAGCTCCGCTTCATAACCCGTACAATATTATGGGAATTAAGGCCTGCCGGGAAATATTTTCCCCTTCGGCGGGCTCAGGGCAAGCAGAAATCTCACAATATGCGGTTTTTGATACGGAGTTTTTTAAGGATTTGCCGGAAAAGGCGTTTACTTATGCTCTGCCGGGAAATATTGTAAAAGAATTTGGATTTAGGAAATACGGTTTTCATGGAATTTCGCACGAATATGTTGCCAGAAAGGCCGCAGAAGCACTTAAAAAGCCCTACAACAAGCTAAAAATTATAACCTGTCATTTAGGAGGTGGCGCCAGTATGACAGCCATAAAGAACGGTAAGGTGATAGACACCTCAATGGGATTTACGCCGATGGAAGGATTGGTGATGATGACAAGGGCTGGAGATATGGATTCTGGAATTGTTTTGGAAATTGCCAAAAAACTTGGCGTAGATAGGGCAAATGATATTTTGAATAAAGAATCCGGCATTAAAGGAATTTGCGGAGAGGGCGATATGTTGAAGGTCTTGCAAATAATTAATAATAAAAAGACCGGAAACCATGATCGGAGTCGAAGGGTAAAATTGGCTTTAGACGTTTTTGTTTATTCAATACAAAAATATATAGGGAGTTATTATGCAATTTTAGGCGGTTGTGATGTTTTGGTTTTTACCGGTTCAATCGGCTCGGGTTCTGCTAAGATAAGAAACATGATCTGCAACGGTTTGGATATTCTTAGAAAGACAAAAAATTTGGCAATTGAAACCGATGAGGAGTTGGCAATCGCGCAAAAAATATTAAACATATAGTTTGGCGTAAGCATTCGTGTAAGTATTCATGTAAGTACATAAAATTATGACAGAGCAAAAAAGAATAAATAAAAGCATAAGAAAGCTTACAAGAGTGTCTAAAAGCAGTTTTGCGATTACAATTCCTATTGAGTATATAAATAAACTCGATTGGAAAGAGCATCAAAAATTAATAGCCACCTTAAGAGGTAATAAAATTACAATTGAGGACTGGCCTATGAAAAATAAATAAAATGGAAAAAACAAAGCAAAATATTTTGTGGTTCAACGAAATTAATATGGAGGATGTGCCTTTGGTTGGCGGAAAAAATGGGTCTTTGGGAGAAATGACAAAAGCCGTTGTTCCACAGGGAGTAAATGTGCCTTTCGGTTTTGCTTTGACTGCCAATTTTTATTGGGAATTTATAAGGGCAAATGGACTGGATAAAATTTTAGCAGAGGCCTTTAATGGTTTGGATGCCAAAAATATAAAAAGCCTTCAGGAAGTTGGTCAAAAAGTTAGAAACGCAATTTCTATATCTACTTTTCCGGATAATTTACAGAAAGAATTAAATTTGGCTTATTCTGAACTATCCAAAAAATACAATTCAGAAAATACGGATGTGGCCGTAAGAACTTCGGGTGTGGCAGAAGACATGCCAAACGCTTCTTTTGCCGGCCAGTTTGAAACGTATTTGAACATTGCCGGACAGGAGAATCTTCTTGAAGCGGTAAAAAAATGTTTTATTTCTTTTTTTACGGACAGGGCAATTTTTTACAGGGATGAAATGAAATTAGACCAGTTAAAAACTGGACTGTCCGTAGGTGTTCAAAAAATGGTCAGGTCTGATTTAGGAGCTTCTGGAGTTATGTTTTCTTGCGATACAGAATCGGGATTTGGAGATGTTGTTTTAATAAACGCGAGCTACGGGTTAGGAGAAAATGTTGTGCAAGGGATGGTTGAGCCCGACCAATATTATGTTTTTGAAACAACCCTTCGGCACGGCTCAGGGCAGGCCTCAAAATTCCGACCGATTATAGAAAAGAAAATTGGGGCCAAATTGATTAAAATGGTTTATACAGATAATCCTAAAATACCAACAAAAAATATTGCAACAAATAAAAAAGAAAGGGAAAAATTTGTTTTAAACAATGAAGAAATACTGTCATTGGCAAAATGGTCAATGATTATTGAGGAACACTACCAAAAATCAATGGATATGGAATGGGCGAAAGATGGCCGAGATGGAAAATTATATATTGTTCAGGCGCGTCCCGAAACTGTCCAAAGCAAAAAGAATTTAAAGGTTTTAGAAGACTACGTGATTGATAAAACTAAGGTTAAAAAAGTTTTGGTGAATGGAATGAGCGTAGGAAGTAAAATCGGTTCCGGCAAAGTAAACAAAATATTAAGCGTAAAAGATATAGAAAAATTTAAAAAAGGAGAAGTTTTAGTTACAAAAGCCACAGACCCAGATTGGGTGCCGGCAATGAAATTGGCGGCTGCTATCGTTACAGACTCCGGAGGTCGTACCTGTCATGCAGCAATTGTTGGCAGAGAACTTGGCGTGCCTGTAATTGTGGGGTCTGGAAATGGAACAAAAGTTATAAAATCCGGTCAGGAAATAACAATTGATTGTTCGCAAGGAGAAGAAGGAAAGGTTTACGAAGGAATAATTCCGTTTGAAATTAAGAAAACAGATATTTCAAATATAGAAAAAACGAAAACAAAAATTTTGATGAACGTTGGCGAGCCGTCAAATGCTTTTAATTTGAGCTTCATCCCAAACGACGGAGTTGGTTTGGCCAGAGAAGAATTTATAATTATAAACTCCATAAAAGTCCATCCGAACGCTTTAATAAATTATAAGACGTTAAAGCCCGCTTTAAAGAAAAAAATTGATGCTCTAACTTTGGGTTATGAAGACAAGGTTCAGTTTTATATTGATAAATTGGCCGAAGGAATAGGAATTATCGGCGCTGCTTTTTATCCAAAACCTGTAATTGTAAGATTTTCTGATTTTAAAACAAACGAATACCGCTCTTTATTGGGAGGAGAGGCTTATGAACCGGAAGAAGAAAATCCCATGATTGGTTTTAGGGGGGCATCCAGATATTACGATAAAAGATTTAAAGACGCGTTTGTTTTAGAGTGCAAGGCGATGAATAAAGTTCGCGGGGAATTTGGTTTGGACAATGTTATTCCAATGGTACCTTTTTGCAGAACATTAGACGAAGGAAAAAAAGTTGTTGAAATAATGGCGGAGAACGGGCTAAAAAGAGAACCCTTCGGCACGGCTCAGGGTGACAAAAATTTAAAGATTTTTGTCATGTGCGAAATCCCGGCAAATGTAATTTTGGCTGAAAAGTTTTTGGAAATTTTTGACGGCTTTTCAATTGGTTCAAACGACCTCACCCAATTAACACTTGGACTAGACAGGGACAACGCTAATTTATCTTCAATTGGAAATGAAAAGAACGAAGCAGTTAAGGAGCTTATTGAAGAAGCCATAAAAGTATGCCAAAATAACAATAAATATATCGGTATTTGCGGACAAGGCCCATCTGATTTTCCTGACTTCGCCCAGTTTTTGGTAGAGAAGGGAATTGAGTCAATTTCATTAAATCCCGATTCGGTTCTAAAAACCCGAATCGCCATCGCCGAAACCGAAAAAAAGATTAATAAAATATGAAGACCAATCATAAAATTATAGTTGGGGACTCGCGCAATATGGCAGAATTGCAGGATAATTCTGTCCATCTTGTTATTACTTCACCACCATATTGGCAGTTAAAAGATTATGGAACTTCAGACCAGATAGGTTTTAATGATAGCTACGAGGAGTATATTAATAATTTGAATTTAGTTTGGAGGGAATCTTTCAGGGTTTTGAATGATGGTTGCCGTCTTTGTATAAATATTGGAGACCAATTTGCTCGTTCTGTGTATTATGGTAGGTATAAAATTATTCCCATCCGGACAGAAATTATAAAATTTTGTGAAACTATAGGATTTGATTACATGGGAGCAATTATATGGCAAAAAGCAACAACGATGAATACTACTGGCGGAGCAACGATAATGGGTAGCTTCCCTTATCCCAGAAATGGAATTATCAAATTGGATTATGAATTTATTTTGATCTTTAAAAAACTTGGGGATTCGCCCGTAGTCTCAAGAGAAATAAAAGAAAAATCTAAAATGTCCAAGGAAGAATGGAATCAATATTTCAATGGTCATTGGAATTTCAATGGGGCGAAACAAATTGAACACTTGGCTATGTTTCCCGAGGAATTACCGAAACGACTTATAAAAATGTTTAGTTTCGTCGGCGATACTGTTCTCGATCCGTTCGTGGGAAGTGGGACGACAAGTCTTGCCGCGAAAAATTTAAACCGTAATTCTGTTGGTTTTGAAATAAATAAGGGCTTCTTGCCTATAATAAAGGAGAAAATCGGCGCAGGTAGGCAAGGTTCATTTGTGGATATTAATTTTGAAATTGTCGAACAAAAAAATAAAATAGTTGATTTTGGAAAGGAGATTTCTAATTTGCCTTATATTTTCAAGGATACTATAAAGGTTACACGAAAGGTTGACCCTAAAAAATTACAATTCGGTTCTAAAATTGATTCGGTTGATAATGAGAAAATTGATTTATATTCCGTAAAACAAATTATAAGTCCCGAGAAGATTTTATTGAATAATGATTTGATGATTAGGTTAATTGGCGTTAAGGCGAAAAAAGAAACGCTTGATGGAGCAACTGAATTTTTGCAAAACAAATTAAAAAATCAAAGAGTGTTTATCAGGTTTGATAATCTAAAATATGACAATGAAAATAATTTATTTTGTTACTTATATTTGCAGAATAAAACTTTTATTAACGCCCATTTGATAAAGACTGGGTTAGTAGACGTAGAAGATAAAGTTGATTATAAATACAAAATTAAGTTTTTAAATTTAATACCCCAATAATATGGCAAAAGAATGGATTTTAAATAGTGCGATGAATCGGTTTCAACTAAATTTTAAACGGAATGTTGGACCGACATCTGAATCTATAAGAAAATGCTCTCCAAAAACCGTTGATGAATGGCGCGTGTATTACTTTTCAAAAGTTAAACCCAAAAAACACATTATTGAATTAGGGAAAAAACTTTATGTAAAAATTACTGAAGTTATCCAAGCAGAAGTCGCGGAAATCACAGAGCAAGATTGCATCGATTACATGATACAGCTTGTAATTGATAGAACTTTCGATGGCTATACAACAGAGATACAGACAATTTACGGACAACTCGAGAAAGAAATCGGCACTAAAATTGAACCATCTTCTGATGAGTGGGACAGGCTTTTTAATGTAGATTTTTTTATAAAAATAGACGAAAAGTATATTGGCCTGCAGATTAAGCCCGTTAACGGTGGCATTCAGCTTGCAGAGATATTCAAAGAACATTCATTGCAGTTAAAAACACACGAAAAGTTCACAGCAAAATTCGGAGGAAAAGTTTTTTATATTTTTTCTATGAAGCAAGATGGCCAAAAGATAATCGCTAATCCAGAAGTCGTTGGACAAATAAAAGAAGAAATAAAAAGATTAAAAAAATAAAAATAAAAAATGAGTTACGATATTATAACTTTTGGTTCTGCGGCGCAGGACATTCACGTAAAATCCAAAGCATTTAGAATCATGAAAAATGAGGAAGATTTTGCAACAGGCGAGGGGATTTGTCTTGCTTTGGGCTCTAAAATTGATGTGGAGGATATTATTTATACAACCGGTGGAGGAGGAACAAATACCGCTGCCACTTTTGCAAAACAGGGGTTTAGGACGGCTTTTTGTGGAGCGATAGGGGTTGATTTATCCGGATTGGAAATAGTTAGAGAATTAAAGCACCTAAGAATAAACACAAGGTTTGTTGTGAAAAAGAAAGAAAAACACACTAATAGCTCAATAATAATCTCCAGTATCGGAGAAGACCCTTCGGCGGGCTCAGGGCAAGACAGGACTATTTTGGTTTATAGGGGGGCCTCTGACTTATTAGGCAAAGAGGATATTCAATGGAAAAAAATAAAAAAAGCAAAATGGTTTTATCTTGCTCCGCTCGCAGGCGTATTATGCGACGTTTTCGAAGATATTGTTAATTTTGCTTATGAAAATAAGATAAAAATCGCGGTAAATCCGTCTAAACAGCAATTGTCGATGCCGGTAGAAAAACTAAGAAATATTTTACAAAAAGTTGATGTTTTATTTTTGAACCAAGAAGAAGCGTCATTTTTGACGAAAATTTCGTTTGAAGATGAGCACGAAATTTTCAAAAAAATTGATGAGATGTGTCCGGGAATAGCAGTTATGACAAAAGGAGGAGAGGGGACGGTAGTTTCTGACGGAAAATATCTTTATTCGGCTGTGCCTCACGCTGATAGAAAAATTGTGGATACGACTGGAGCAGGAGATTCATTTGCGGCAGGTTTTCTGTCAGAATATATCAGAAATAATGGAGATATTGTGAAAGCAATACAATTGGGCATCGCTAATTCTGAAGCTAATCTGACTAAAGTCGGCGCTAAAACTGGTCTTTTGGATAAAAATCCTGAATTTCAGAGAGTAAAAGTTTCAAAAGAGGAATGCGGAGAGAATAATTTATGCTTATCTAAGTAGCGCTCGGCAACAAATTTTTCTTCGGCTAAATATTACATATTGGCCTACAAAAAATTTATTGCCTCGCTACTAATTTTATGAAAAATTTAAAATATTATCTAGAAAAAGCGCAAAAAGATGGATTTGCCATCGGACAGTTTAATTTTTCTGATTTTACCCAGATGAAAGCGATTGTGGAAAAATGCGCGGAATTAAAATCGCCGGTAATTTTGGGAACCTCAGAAGGTGAAAGCAAATTTTTCGGCTTAGATGAAGCTGTTGCATTGCGTGATGTTTTGAGAAAAAAAGGACCCAAAGGGTACCCCCTCCCGATTTTTTTGAATTTGGATCACGGTAAAACATTAGAATATTTAAAGGAAGCCATCAACGCCGGTTATGATATGGTGCATTTTGATGGCTCAAAAATGCCCTTAGAGGAAAATATAGAAATTGCAAAAGAGGTTGTAAAATATGCGAAAAAGAAAGGAGTAGTTGTAGAGGGAGAAGTAGGCAAAATAGGTACGGATTCTTCCAGATTATATTCAGAAAAATTTGAAATAAAAGAAGAAGATTTAACTAAGCCCAACGAAGCTGAAAAATTTGTAAAAGAGGCAAAAGTGGATTTATTAGCGGTGAGCATCGGAACGTTTCATGGAATTGATGTTTCTGGGGTGTGTCCTAATTTAAGATTGGATGTATTAGAAAAAATAAAAGAAAAAATAGGCGGAACATTTTTAGTTCTGCACGGCGGATCGGGAACTCCGGAGGAGGACGTAAAAGAAGCCATAAAACTTGGAATTATTAAAATAAACATCAACACGGAATTAAGGCTGGCTTTTTCCGGAAATTTGAGAAGGTTTTTGGATAATAATAAAGAAGAAGTGGTCCCGTATAAGTTTTTGGCGGATGCGAAGAATTCTGTTGAAAAAGTCGTGGAGTTGAAAATAAACCTTTTTGGAAGCGCGAACAAAGCCTGACTATTTACAAAATCATAAAAATATAATAGTATATAAACATTACGAAACTATGCCAAAAATAAAACACGAAGTAGAAAAATGCATTGGGTGCGGTTCGTGCGCAGCTTTGTGCCCAAAATATTTTGAAATGGCCGATAATGGTAAGGCGCACGTTATAGGCTCGGTAGAAGCTGAAATAGAAGAGTTAGAGGTTGAAAAAATAGAATGCGCTGAATCGGCCGCCGAAGCGTGCCCCGTTCAATGTATACATGTCGAAAAATAATATGTTTCAATTATCAGCAAAAATTAGAACGGAAACCGGGAAAAAGACGAATGTGTTAAAAGAAAACGGCAGAATTCCTGCTGTTGTTTACGGCCACAAAATAAAAAATGTCTCACTGGATGTTGATTACAAAGAATTCCAAAAAGTTTTGCACGAGGCCGGAGAAAGCTCGCTTATAGAATTGGGCGTAGAAGGGGAAAAAGAAAAAAGGCTTGTTTTGGTGCATGACCTACAAAGAAATCCTGTAAGCGATGAATTTATACATATTGATTTTTTTGAAACATCCGCCAAAGAAGAAGTTGAGGTGGAAATTCCATTGGTTTTTGAAGGAACATCTTTGGCCGTGAAAGACTTGGGCGGAACTTTGGTAAAAAATATTTCAGAGTTGAAAATAAAAGCTTTGCCACAAAATATTCCTCATGAGATTAAAGTTTCTATTGATGGATTAAATACTTTTGCAGACCACGTTTTAGTTAAAGATTTGATTTTACCAAAAGATATCAAAGTTTTTGCAAAACCGGAAGAAATAGTTATTTCAGTGGCTGAGCCGGAAAAAGTTGAAGAAGAACTGGCAGAAGAAATTGAAGAGAAGGTTGAAGACGTAGAAAAGGTGGAGAAGAAGGAGAAGACAGAAGAGGTTGTTGAAGAGACAAAAGAGGAGAAAAAACAGCCATCCTCCTCCGCTAAAGCTTCGGAGGACAAAGGAAAAAAATAATATATTTTTTATGATTAAAAAAACTACGGGTCGCCCCCGTAGTTTTTTATTGTGGATAAATATTTGAAATTGCAGCGAGATAAGATATAATGATTATAGAAATGAAAAAATATTTTAAAGTGCTATTAATTTTATCTGCTGTCGTGCTTTGCGTCTTTTTTGCAAAAGCGATTTTTGCGCAGGCGGGCGATATGGGAATGCAATGCGCCGCGCTTTCCGCATCATCTTCCGGGTGTCCCGATTTAAGTGTCGCCGACTGCAAAGTTTTATTGCAACAGTGCGCAGATTATTATGACCAGCAATCAGCAAAACTGGCGCAAGATCTGACAAAAACTTCCGCAGAAAAAAACACTCTTCAAAACCAGATAAACTCTTTAAAGAGTAAAATAAACGGCCTTGAGGCGGACATAAACAAGGGGACTATTATGGTAAAGGATTTGAATATACAAATAACAGACACCCAAGGGTCTATCACTAAAACCTCTTTTGATATTGAGAATTCACAGAATCAAATAGCAACCATTTTGCGCACAGTTTACGAGGAAGATCAGAAGCCGTCATTTATTATTTTACTTGAAGGAAGCCTTTCAGACTTTTTTAGTAATCTGGCTTATTTAGACGGGCTTAACTCAAAGATCAGCGAACTTTTAGACAGCACAAAAAATTTGCAAACATATCTTCAGAACCAGCAAATAAAAATGAGCGACAATGTTGACCAGCTTCAAAAAACAATAGCATTGCAAACATTGCAGAAAAAACAGAACGAGCAAAATCAGCAACAACAAAATCAGTATTTAAAACTAACAGAAGCGCAATATCAACAACAAGTTGCCGCTAAAAATGTGGTGGAAGCACAAAAGGCTAAAATTCAGGCAATGCTTTTCCAAACGGTTGGCGTATCAAAAGTGCCAACATTTGGAGAAGCATTGGAGGTTGCTAAAATCGCCGCTGGTTCAGTTGGAATAAGGCCAGCGTTCTTACTGGCGATAATAAGCCAGGAGTCGGCAATTGGCAGAAATGTTGGCCAATGTATGCTAACAGATGCTACAACGGGAGCGGGCAAGAAAATTTCTACGGGAGTGGCAATAATAAGAGTTATGAAGCCGACAAGAGATGTCCAGCCGTTTATACAAATCACAACAGCTTTGGGAAAAGATCCTTATAATACTCCGGTTTCCTGCTGGATTCCAGCATACGTGGGCGGGGTTCCAACCGGTTGGGGAGGAGCAATGGGTCCGGCGCAGTTTATTGCTTCGACATGGAATCTATTCGCGGATAGGTTAAGGGCACTCCTTGGCCAAACTGCAGATCCGTGGGCTATCAGAGATTCTTTCACGGCCTCAGCGATGTATCTTTCTGATTTAGGAGCCTCAAAACAAACAACCGCGGCGGAAAGCAGTGCCGCCTCAAGATATTATGGAGGATCCTCCTCTTATGCGAGAAGTGTTTTATCTAGAGCAAGTTGTATACAAACATTTATTGATGCGGGCACAATGTCTAGCAGTTGCCAGAACCTAATCTTTTAAGGTTTAATAAAAAAAACCGCCCAAGCCTTGTGCTTGAGCGGTTTTTTTATTGCTGTTCTTGATTTTCAGATTTTTTAAATGCTTTTACGATTGGTGACAAGTCGCCATCGACTATTGTTTCTAAATTGTGCCAGGATTTTTCTATGCGGTGGTCTGTGATTCGGTTTTGAGGATAATTATATGTTCTTATTTTTTCAGATCTCTTTGCCCAGCCAATCTGGTCTCTTCTTTCGCTGGATAAGGCAGACAAATTTGACTCTTCTTGGCGCTGTAAAAGTCTGGCCGCTAAAATTCCCATTGCGGCTTCTTTATTTTGTTGCTGGTTTCTTTCGGATTGGCAGGTTACAACAACGCCTGTGGGCAAGTGTGTAATTCTTATTGCGGATTCTGTTTTGTTTACATATTGTCCGCCCGGTCCGCCTGCTTTGTATGTGTCAACTCTCAGATCAGCCGGAGAAATATTTATTTCGGTTTTTTTAGGTTTTAACAAAACAGCAACGGTGGCAGTTGAGGTGTGCACCCTGCCTTGTTTTTCTGTTTTTGGAATTCTTTGCACCCTATGTACTCCGCCCTCGTTTTGCAATTCGTCGTAGGCGCCATCGCCCGACAATTCAAAAACTATTTCCTTGTATCCGCCTATTGTTGAATTATTAGAGCCTAAGACCCTTTCTTTCCAGCCCCTTTTTTGGCCGTACTTTGTGTACATTCTATATAAATCTGCAGCAAAAAGCCCGGCTTCGTCTCCGCCCTGCCCTGCGCGTATTTCGACAATCGCAGATTGTCGCCCTGAGCCTGCCGAAGGGTTTTCATTATAATCCTCCGGCTTATAATTTTTCCAGTCCTCGGCTGTAAATTTTGAGAAATCTTGTTCCATTCAGGAATAATATCATAAACTATTGATTTTGGAAAGAAAATATGTTAATATTCCAAATATACAAAAATCATATTTAAACAAAACTATGAAAGAAGGAATACATCCAAAATATTACCCAAAGGCGAGCGTTCACTGCGCGTGTGGGAATACTTTTACTATTGGATCAGTAAAAGAGTTTATAGAGACCGAAGTCTGCGCTAAGTGCCATCCTTTTTATACCAAACAGGAAAAGGTTATGGACACAATGGGAAGAGTGCAGAAATTTAAAGAGCGCGCGGCAAAAAAAACATCGGCCGTGAAAAGAGTAAAAAATCCTAGAGCTAAAGCAGAAAAGAAGTAAAGTTCCGTTCATCGGGATTTGTGCAATTTTTGTGTTCGCTATGCGCCCACATGAAATTGTATAAGAACTTCTCAAAATAAATGGCAAAAGAAGATTTTAAGTTGAGCGCAGAAGAGATGGAATCAGCGGGTGTTAATTTTGGGCACAAAGTTTCAAAGTTGCATCCTAAAATGAAACAATATGTTTCCGGCATTAAAAACAATGTGCAGATTTTCGATTTAGAAAAAACAGCCGTTGAGTTTGCGAAGGCTTTGTCGTTTATTTCTAAAATTGTTTCTGAGGGAAAATCTATAATTTTTGTAGGGACAAAAATTCAATTAAGGGCATTAGTCCAGACAGCAGCAGAGGAGTGCGGAGTGCCATATGTTACAGAAAGATGGCTTGGCGGAACATTCACCAACTTTGAGACCATACAAAAAAGGGTTAATTACTTTAAAGATTTAGAAAGAAAAAGAGGGGATAGAGAGCTGGAAAAATATACAAAAAAAGAGCGTTTGGATTTTGACAGAGAAATTGCCATTTTAAAAACAAAGTTTGAGGGCGTAAGAGATATGTCTAAATTGCCGGATGCTGTAATTATTTTTGGGCTGGACAAAGACCTTACTTGCGCCAAAGAAGCAAAAAGAAAAGGAATTAAAATTATTTCAATCGTTGATACAAACGTAAATCCGGACATAGTTGATTATCCTATTCCGGCAAACGATGATGCAATCTCTTCAGTAAGATATATACTCGAAAAAGTTAAAGATGCTATAATAAGTTCGAAGCAAATCGGAAAAGATTCTAAGTAATAAACCTTAACTGCTTGCACCCTTCATATAGAAAGTATATAGAAGGCTGTAATAGATAAAGTGAAGGAGGTTGTGTTGAGCTCAAAGCAAACGATTACAAAATAAAATTTTTCAATTTCAATGATATCGATAGACCAAATAAAACAGTTGCGAGAAGAAATGGGATCTGCCCCCACACAAATCAAAAAAGCTTTAGAGGAGTCAAAAGGGAACATGGAAAAAGCCAGGGAGCTGTTGAGAGTTTGGGGTAAAAATGTTTCTGTTAAAAAAGGAGACAGAGAAGTAAAATCGGGGCTAATTGAAACTTATTTGCACCCTAACGCAAAAACCGGCGTGTTATTAGACATCAGGTGTGAAACCGATTTTGTTGCAAAAGGTCCGGATTTTAAGAGTTTGGCACACGAAATTTGTTTGCAGATTGCGGCGATGAAACCTTTGTTTATTTCGGAAGAAGATATTCCTGAAGAAGTTTTGGATGGAGAAACGAAGATTTACAAAGAGCAGATTAAAGATTCCGGCAAGCCCGAGAATATTGTAAAACAAATATTGGAAGGAAAGCTGAAAAAATACAAAGATGAAATTTCTTTGCTTTCTCAGACTTGGATTAAAGACGATTCAAAAACAATAAAAAATCTTATCGAAGATGCGGTCGCCAAAGTAGGGGAGAAGATTGAAATAAAAAGATTCGCAAGATTCGAGATTTAAATTTTGCGTAGTGTCATTCCCGCGAAAGCTGGAATCCAGTGACGATACTCTGGATTCCCAGTCAGGCTGGGAATGACAATAAAAAATTGATGATAGAATTTATAGTATCTATTATTTTTATTGTCAGCTTGGGAGGAATTTTGCTCATTTTGATTAGAAAAATCCCGGCCGTAAACGCATTGCCTCAAAATGGTAGCGCAGGCATCAGAGAACATCATATCGTTTTAAGTATAGAAGAAAAGATAAAAGGGTTTTTTATTTTTTTTGAAAAACAGATATTTTTGCAAAAATTTCTTTCGTGGGTGAAGGTTATGATAATGAGGATTGAAACAAGGATTGATCATAGTTTGCACAAAATAAGGCACAAGGCTCAACAGAAAAATAAAGATAAAAAATAATCTCGCCGGTATAGCTCAATGGCAGAGCAGTTGCTTTGTAAGCATCAGATGGAGGTCCGATTCCCTCTACCGGCTCATTATGCCTGCCTACCGCAGGCAGGCATAGGCACAAATTGAATAATTTTAATTATTTTGTTAGTATTAAATATATAATAATAAATAAAAAATATGAGCAAAATTAAATTTAAAAATATTGTTTGGAAAGAGGGGAAATATTATGTAGCTCAATGTTTGAATGTAGATGTTTCTAGTTTTGGCAAAACAAAAAAAGAAGCATTGGAAAATCTGAAAGAAGCATTGGGGTTGTATCTTGAAGATATAAAATCTCCAAAAGTTTCTAAAATTGAAAAACCAGAGCTGGTTGATTCTTCTTTTTGTTATGCCTAAATTATATTCGTCATCTCATATAATAAAAATAATTCAAAATAAGGGTTTTGTTTATATTTCTCAAAGAGGCAGTCACGCAAAATTTCGTAAAATAGGGAAGCCAACGCTTACCGTTATTGTTCCTGCAAACAGAAAAGAAATTCCGTTTGGCACTTTTAGGTCTATTTTGAGACAATCAGGATTGGTAGAAAAAGATTTTAATTAAATCTCAAGTAGAAACAGCCCGTTTAGTGTAAATTAATTTTTATGAATAAAAAATATACTTTTATAATTGGAGGCACTGTTTTATTTATTGTTCTAATTATTTTTTTATATTTCGAATCGTTTGTGAATGCGCCGGGTACATGTTATTATTCGCATCATAATGTTTCAATAGTCGACGATAGTGATACTTGCGTTTCTGCTGATGGTAGTATTTCAGTAAAAATAAAAGGGGGAAACAATCTGTTCGGTGGAATAATTTTAGTTCTACGAGGAAAGGAAGGGGGAATTCAGATGGGCATGAATATGCCGAGCGCAATGCTTCCATTGTATGGTCAAACAAAAGTTTTCCCGCAGTTTATACATTGTGGGCCAACAAGCTGTAAAAATAATGCAACACTTAGAATTCAGACGTATGTTCAAGGTTTTTTCACTAATAATGATTGTGGTATTTTATCGCAAGTGGTTAATTTAAAACCATGTAAATAGTTTAATGGGCTATTGACAAGGATTAATTTCTGAGTAAGATGGATATTACAGGGAGAAATATAAGTTAATTTAAAAACAAAAATAAATTAATTTAAACAATTTAAAGTTCTGTAAATTTTTATACAGAACGTAAGAATATCCACGAAGGTTCCTAAAAAATGGAAATCTTCGTGGGTATTTTTTTCCGATTTGATTGCAGAGAAGGAACATTGAAAAATAAACTCAGTCAAATAATTTCTGGTCCAAGCCAGAGATTGAGATCCTTTGGATTTTATTTGGCTAGAGAAAATATGGAGTTAGATTTTAAAACCATTTTAAAATCTGACAGTAAGTAAACAACCAGAGTTTTGGCGAAAGCCAAGTACTAAAATTTTTTCAAAATTTAGTGCTCGGCTAATTCTCGCTGAAGCTCGAATTAGTTTTTTAAAGTTGTTTCGAATTAGATTTGTGTTTTTCGCAAGAAAAATATGAGTCACACATTAGTAGTTTATTCAAATACTTTGGATTTATTCAAAGTATGAGTAGTAAATCAAACTGTTTTATTTGAGAGTTTGATCCTAGCTCAGGGTGAACGCTGGTAACGTGGATACCGGCATGCAAGTCACGGGGGCCGCAAGGCAACCGGCGAACGGCTTAGTAACACGTGGGTACATACCTTAAACTGGAGCATAGCTCGTTGAAAGACGGGGTAATTCTCCATAGTCTCCTCTTTCGCTTTTTGTTTCACAAAAGCTACAGAAGGACAAGGCCGCAAGGTTAACATACTTTGCAAGCAAGGCTTGTCCGTCCGAAGCTCAAGTGGAACGCAGAGCGAAGGAGGAGTAAAGCAGCAATGCGGTTTAAGAATGGCCTACGGCCTATCAGATAGTTGGCGAGGTAAAGGCTCACCAAGTCTATGACGGGTAGGGGGCGTGAGAGCGCGATCCCCAAGAATGGCACTGCGACACGGGCCATACTCCTACGGGAGGCTGCAGTCGAGAATCTTCCGCAATGGGCGAAAGCCTGACGGAGCGACGTTACGTGAATGAAGACGCTCTTCGGAGTGTAAAGTTCTTTTCTCTGGGAGGAAGACCGCAAGGTCAGACAGTACCAGAGGAATAAGGGGATCCTAATTCTGTGCCAGCAGGAGCGGTAAGACAGAATCCCCAAGCGTTACCCGGATTTATTGGGCGTAAAGGGT
>CAYOIH010000016.1:0-16439 GCA_964404005.1 uncultured Candidatus Saccharibacteria bacterium | reverse complement strand
ACATGTTTTAAGTGCCTCATACTGTAAAGTATACCAGTGGCCAGTGCATTTTTTGCGCCCGATTTATATTCTATGGTATAATAAAAAAAGTCGATGTATTAATAAATTAATCATAAAAAACATATAAAAATATGAAATATAAATTTTTAGTAGTGAGCGTTTTAATAGTCGCCTTTTCTTTTGCGGTTAACGCCTATGCTATAAGCCAAAATAGTAACGCAGTAACCGACAATCAAAACCAGCAACAAACACAAACAGCAAACCAGGGCAAAGACAGCCAGATTCAAACACAGAATAATGAACAGGCGCAAAATATAAGTGCGACTAATCAAGCCAATTCAAATGCCGAAACTCAGGCCCAGCAACAATCACAGGATGGAAGCGGGGAGGGAAACCAAGCCCAAAATAATGCACAGCAAAAAATACAAAGCCAAAATAAAAATGGCTTAGCGACGTCTCAAGAAAGAAGAAGCGTTGTCGCTAACGCTGTACAAAAAATGCTTCAAGTCGCTGAGAGAAGTGGCGGTATCGGCCAACAGATAAGAACTATTGCCCAGGCGCAGAATCAAAATCAGGAAAAACTGGAGGCCGGGTTGGAGAAAATCAAGGTCCGGGACGGACTTATCAAGTTTCTTGTTGGTCCAGATTATACGGAAGTAAGTAATGCTAAAAAAATACTGGAACAAAACCGCGAGCAGCTTAAGCAATTGCAAGAAGCTAAAAATAAGCTTGTAAATCAGGGCGATCAGCAAACCTTGATGCAACAGATCCAAAATCTTGAGCAAATAAATTTAGAGACTGAAAATACACTAAATTCATCTCAAAATGGCTTTAGTTTATTTGGCTGGATGGTTAAATTATTTTCAAAGCAATAAGGCCAAAAACTCCAAGCTAATCAACTAAAAACCACCCCTTAATCGAGGTGGTTTTTTTGTTATTATTGACATTTGCTTTAAATTTTGTTATTATAAATTTTTATTGTATTGTTATTTGACAACCAAAAAGAGAAAGGAATCGCTATGACTAAGTCAAGGAGACTAGCGCACTTGAAGGAACGGGCCGAACACCTGAAAAGCCTTAAACGCAACACAAGGCTTTCGCACTTCGATTTAATCGAGTCTCACCGTTTTTTGAAGTACTGGATAGTTGCATACCATTTGGGTCACCTTGTGGTAAGTGTGCGGGACGTAAGAAGGTATATTACCATTTTAGGCCCCCTTTGGGATTTTCTGAAAGAACACAACCTGGAAATCAACAATCACCAGGACAGAAGAGACCTGATAGTTAATTACATCCACAGCCGCCATTCTTTCTAATCGTACCCGGCCCTTGTTTACAAGCAAGGGCTTGTTTTTTTAGCAAATAACTATATAATGAAATTGTAAGTTTCTATTGTGTTTCTTTCTTAGGTTTCTATAGGTTTCTATAAGTAAGCCGTGAGAAGAAAAAAATAGCGGACCCGTTCAACGGGCCTATAGGTCGGCTTACTTATTACTAACCAAAACTAAAAACAACATGGCAAAAAAATTATACGTAGGTGGATTATCTTATAACACCACCGAGGCTACTCTAAAGGACACATTTGCTCAGGCTGGAACAGTTGAAACAGCTACAGTTATCATAGACAAGATGACTAACCGATCAAAAGGATTCGGCTTTGTAGAAATGTCAACCGAAGAGGAAGCCCAAAAAGCTATCGAAATGTTTGATGGCAAAGAACTTGATGGAAGAACCGTCAAAGTGAACGAAGCAAAACCAATGGAGCCAAGAGCCCCTCGATAATACGATAAAAAAACTACCCCGTAAAAAAGGGTAGTTTTTTGTTACTCCCCTATTGACAAGGCGTCTTAAATATGCGAAGAAGCATCAAGGACCTTTGGGTAAAACCGAAGGTCCCTTTTTTTTAGAAGTTAACTTTGACACAGACGATTTTTTAGTGTATAATTAGTTTTTAATAAATATTAAAGGCACACCCTTCGACAAGCTCAGGGTGAATTTTTCTCATTACATTCGTAAAATTCAATGGAGAATATAAGGAACATCGCAATAATTGCTCACGTTGACCATGGAAAAACCACTTTGGTGGACGCGCTTTTGCGTCAGTCGCATACTCATTTAAATAAAGAATCTGTCGGGCAGGAGTGCATAATGGACAGCAACGAGTTGGAAAGAGAAAGAGGAATTACCATCTTTTCTAAAAATGCATCTGTGCAATATAACCCTTCGACGGGCTCAGGGCAGGCGGTAAAAATAAATATAATTGACACTCCGGGCCACGCCGATTTTGGCGGAGAGGTTGAAAGAGTTTTAAATATGGCTGATGGCTGTTTGCTTTTAATTGACGCGAAAGAAGGCCCGATGCCACAAACCAGATTTGTGCTGAAAAAAGCGCTGGAAATGGGCCACAAAATTATCATTGTAATAAATAAAATAGACAAACCGGGCGCAAGGCCGGAATTTGCATTAGAAGCAACTTTGGAATTATTTTTAGAATTAGGAGCGGGAGAGCACAGCATTAATTCTCCCGTGGTTTATGCGTCGGGCAGAGATGGCAAAGCCGGATTGGAGCCCGATCTGTCTAAAATGAAAGATATAAACCCTATTTTTGACGCTATTATAGAACATATTCCATCACCTATCGCAGACGCAGAAAAGCCCTTGCAGATGTTGGTAACTTCAATTACTCCTGACGACTTTAAGGGCAGAATTGCAATCGGCAGAATTTATAACGGTGTGATAATGGCAGGACAGGAAATCACCCACATAAACAGGCAGGGCGTACAAAAAAAATACAGAATAGTTTCTTTGATGACTTTTTTTGGATTAAGCAGAATTGAAGTCGTAGAGTCAAGAGCCGGAGATATTGTCGCAATAGCAGGAATCCCCGATGTGACGATTGGAGAAACAATTGCAGACCCGGAAAATCCGGAAGCTTTGCCATTGATAAATATTGAAGAGCCGACCGTTAAAATAACCCTTATGGTCAACGACTCCCCTTTCGCCGGCAAGGAAGGAGAATTTTCGACAACAATGCAAATCAGAAAAAGGTTATTTAAAGAATTGGAAACAGATGTCTCTTTGAGGGTTGTTGAATCGCCCAACGGGGCACCCGAAAACCAATGGATTGTTTCCGGTCGTGGAGAGTTGCACCTGGCAATTTTAATTGAAAGATTGCGCAGAGAAGGTTTTGAATTCCAGGTTTCGCGTCCGCAGGTTATTGATAGGGAGATAAACGGAAAAACAATGACTCCGTATGAAAAAATATTTATCGAGGTTCCCGAGAAATATCAGGGATCGATTATGGAAAAGATGGGAACAAGAAAAGGAGAGCTGAAAGAAATGAGATTTAATAATGGAATAGCTTTAATGGAGTTTATCGTTCCAACAAGGGGCTTGTTTGGATACAGAAACGAATTTTTAACTGACACAAAAGGACTTGGAATAATGAACACTGTATTTTTTCAATATATGCCCGAGCCCGGCAATTGGCGAAATCGAGACCACGGTTCGCTTATATCTTCTGCTTCGGGCCCGACCAATCTTTACGGGCTTGTAAACTTGCAGGGCAGAGGAATTTTGTTTCTTGGACCAGCCGTAGAAGTGTACGAGGGACAGGTTGTAGGACAATGCGCAAGGTCAAAAGATATAAGAATAAACGTCTGCAAAGAAAAAGCGCTGTCAAACTGCAGGTCTGTGGGAGACGCCAGCTTGGACTATTTTAAAACTCCAAAAACAATGGAATTGGAAGACGCGTTAGAATATATCGGCGACGATGAATTAGTGGAAATAACTCCTAAAAATGTCCGCATAAGAAAAATGCACTTAAAAGAAGTTGATGCCAAACGTGCCGAGCGCGCCGCCGAAGGAATCAAATTCGATTACTAACAGCCTCCCATATACTTTTTTATTGAAGGGTGCGAGAAACAAGGGGAATTTGCCCTTGTTTTTTTAAACAAATTGTGTTAGGATATATATATGATATTGATTAGCAAAGAACAATTTTTGGAGGAGCATAATAAACTATCTCCTTTACATTTGCAGGCTACTTTAACTTTGCTGAATCGCTTTAAAGAAGAGAAAAAACCGCTCTTGAAAGACAACGGCTGGTGTTTAGAAAAATTAAGAATTCCTTTCATATTGTGGCTCACCAACCTGCCGGAAAAAGAAGAAAAAGAAACTGGAAAATCTAAGAAAAAAGAAACGTTTAGAAACTACCCAGAAACTCATTACGAAGCTTAAATAAAAACCACCTTTCAATCAGGGTGGTTTTTTGGTAAAATAAACATATTATAAAACAATGATTCAATATATTCAGGCAATAATATTAGGGATAGTTGAGGGATTTACGGAATTTCTTCCAATTTCTTCAACTGGCCACCTTATTCTTGTAAACCAATTTATATCGTTCGGAAAGGAGTTTACGGTTTTGTTTGACGTTGTTATACAACTTGGAGCGATACTTGCCGTTGTAGTTTATTTTTTCAAAAAACTCTGGCCGTTCACGAAAGACGCCGACAAAAATAAAAAAACGTGGAATATATGGCTTAAAACAATTGTCGGAGTTTTACCGGCAATATTTTTCGGGGCGCTGTTTGCTAAAATTATCGAAAATAAATTGTTTAATCCATGGGTTGTGGCAATCGCTCTGCTTTTGGGAGGAATAATTATTCTGCTGGTTGAAAGAAAAAATATAAAATCAGGAGAACAACCGAAAATAACATCCCTAGAAAATTTAAGTTTCAAAACAGCATTTTTTATAGGAATAATTCAATGCTTATCTATGATTCCCGGCACTTCCAGGTCAGCAGCCACAATAATAGGAGCAATGATGCTTGGCGCTTCAAGGGTGGTTGCAACTGAGTTTTCTTTTTTCCTGGCAATCCCCACAATGATTGCGGCTTCCGCTTACAGTTTGCTGAAGTACAGCGGAGTTTTAAATCTACAGCAGATTTTTACTTTATTAATTGGATTTATTATCTCTTTTATTGTGGCGCTGGCTGTAATAAAATTTTTGATAAATTACGTTAAGAGAAATAACTTCAAAATCTTCGGCTATTACAGAATTATTTTAGGTATAATAATCATCGTTTGGTTTCTTATAAAATAATACTCAAGGTATTGACACTACTGTCATAAAGTAATATAATAAAATCTACATAGTCAAGCGAACGATTCGCTCATTGAAAACCAGATGGACCGAGGCCCATTTTTTATTTGAAAGGAATTTTCAGCAATGAAGGCATTTCGACCAAGTCTTTTCGGAGAACCTGACGATTTTGAAGATGAGGATGCGAGACGTACCAAGGACGCAAACCTCGAGCGCTACGCCAAACGAGCTGAAAAAGGTCAGCTGATTTTTCCTGATGATGAAAGGAGGATGTGTGATGAGCTGGAAATGGCTTAGAGGGGAGTATAGGCGGAAAATGAAGATTGTTTTCTTTATTTTCCTTTCTTTCGCTGCAATGTGCTAACCGGAGAGGAAAATGCTCAAAAAACGAAAAAAACGCGGTGAGGAGGAAAGCAAAAGAAAAGTGAGGGAGGCAAAGGCGAAAAAAAAAGCCGGTCTTTATGACCGACCGCTCATTATCGACATTGCCGTCGATCGCCTTTCGGAGGAACTTCTCGGAGCGGGCAAGGAGAGGGCTGCCTAGATTTTTAGGCAGTCGAAGTTCATGGCGCGTAGGGTTCTTTCAAACTTACGCGCCTTTTTTATCGCAACACCTTTTAAATACGGCGATTTTTTGCTAAGATTGGCTTATGGTAATCATAAATCTAATACGCCTCTTATTATCTGCCTTCTTTGGCTATCTTGTCGGAAGGTGGGGCGATAATTATCTTAATTTTTGGCTCAAAGACCCGTCTTGGGCTCCGCACCATTGGATATATGGATTGATACTAATGACAGCCGGTTTTTTCTTTCTTAAAGATAATTTGGAATTATACGTTTTCTTTTTTGGCGCGGGCCTTTTTATAAGCGACTTGAAAGATTTTTTGGATTTTAAATTTATCGGCAAAGACAATAAAACAAGGACGCAAAGAAGATTCTGGAACATCGATTAAAAAATTATAATTAATGAAATAATTATGGAGAAAATATTAAACGACGAAAATTTTGAAAAAGAGATCGCCACTTCCGACAAATTTATCATGGTTGATTTTTTTGCTACATGGTGCGAACCGTGTTCTATACTGGCGCCTATACTGGAAAAAATAGCGGAAGAATTCAAGGAAAAAATCGTTTTGATGAAAGCAAATATTGACGACTCCCCTCTTACGGCTCAAAAGTTTGGCGTTGAAAAAATACCGACGGTTATGCTATTTAAAAACGGAAAACCCGTAAGCGGTTTTGTCGGGTTGGTTCCGGAGAATTCGATTAAAGAGTGGCTAGAAAATATTTTAGAAAAAAAATAGAAAATATGGAAGAAGACAAACAAATAAAAATAGATAAAATAACTGAAGAATACGGCAAATATGCAAAGGACAACGGATTTCAGCTAAATCCCGATAAAAAAACTGTTGAACGAATAATCAACGGACTTTTGGAAAATGAAAAGAAATACGGAAAAAGATATTGCCCATGCAGAAGAGTTTCAGGAAATCTCGAAGAAGATTCAAAAAAAATCTGCGCTTGTTTTTGGCATAAAGACGAAATTAAAAAAGACGGACACTGTTTTTGCAATTTATACGTAAGGGGCTAAATACATGATTGTAGACGATGTAAAAATAACAGTAACGGCTGGCCATGGCGGACAAGGTTTAGCGACTTTTAGCAAAGTAAAATTTGCTTTGGGCCCAACCGGCGGCAACGGCGGCATCGGCGGGAGCGTTTTTATTGAAGGAATTGCAGACCTCGGGGCTTTAAGGCAATTCCGTTTTAAAAAGGATTATTTTGCAGAGGACGGAGAAAATGGTAAATCCGGACTTCACGATGGAAGCAACGCAAAAGACTTAATTTTATTTGTGCCGGTGGGAACGGTCTGCCATAATATCATCACAAAAAAAGATGTCGAAATTAATAAAATTGGACAGCGAGAATCAGTCGCAAGGGGGGGCAAGGGCGGTAAAGGAAACTATCTTTTCAGATCCTCAACAAACACCAGCCCCAGGCAATTCCAAAAAGGAAAACCCGGAGAATATTTTGAACTGCGCCTGGAATTAAAATTGATTGCCGATGTCGGATTTATTGGATTGCCCAATGTGGGCAAGTCCAGTTTGCTTAATGAACTAACAAGTGCAAATAGCAAGGTCGCCAATTATCCTTTTACAACATTAGAACCAAACTTAGGAGCATATTATGATTTAATACTGGCTGACATCCCGGGACTTATAGAAGGGGCTTCTACGGGCAAAGGCCTTGGCATTAAATTTTTGCGCCACATAGAACGCACAAAAGTTTTGTTCCATTTTGTTTCGGCCGACTCTATTGACCCAATTAAAGATTATAAAAGCGTAAGAGCAGAATTAGAAGCATATAACAAAACTCTCCTAGAAAAAACCGAGCATATCTTTTTAAGCAAAGCCGACAATGTTTCTGCAGATAATATTTCAAAAATAAAAAAAGACTTTAAAAAAATATTAAAAAAAGAAATCGTGGTCGTATCGATTATTGACCCCGAAAGTATAGTCGCCGTTAAAAAAATACTAAATAGTATAATTTCAGAGAAAACAATCCAAGCGTAGAAACGGGCCGAAAGTCGCCTTATGGATGAATTTGTGGTAAAATATAATAAACAAAAAATAATAATACATATAAATGGACGTAGCATCATTTATCGCAGTGGCCATTGCTGTAATAATAATTTATTGCTTTATAAGGTTTGTGGTAAGCCCCATCATTAAGGTTGTATTTGGCGTTATTCTTTTTCTAATTCTAATTTATGTCCTGCAAAGACTTGGGTTTAATTTAGATCAATCCCTTGCCCCACTTGGCATTAATTTAAATCTGAATAAATGGATTCCTAATTTAAATTGGCTTTTTGGACCAGCCAATTATTATATAGATCAGGCCAAAACTTTTTTATATAATATCTGGCAAAACTTTCCTAAAAATATGAGCCAATAAAACGAATCGCGCGATGCAAGAAAAAAAGAGGTTTCAACCTCTTTTTTTCTTGCCGAGCCCTATAGGACAAAAAACATTATTCCCGAAAAAATCTTAACGCTTAAAAACTTTTACAAAAATGGACAGTTTTATTTTCCTCCAGCGATAGGATAAAAAAGCTGTTCAAATTCGGGGCTTCCGACAGCCGGACAGAATCCGGTTTCGCAAACACACGCATAAGTGCAACTTACATAGCCGCTACCACCACTCCTGCCAGAATATTCTTCACATTTATGGGTGGTGTGATTGCAAAAATAGTCTGTACCCGAGGTAGAACAAAAATTAGAACATTCTTTCTCATTAAAATCATTAGTAAATCCTTCAAAATACCATTCGTAGGGCATCGCCTTACACTTTTTAGTGGCAAGTTCGCAATAATAACGAGCGACACATAATTCGGAACACGTATAAGCGTCTCCATACTTTCCAAAAGCGTAGGTCGCATCGGTATAAGGTATACATGTAAAATTTCTGGTGTCACAAGTAAGAGACCCCGCAGACGGCGATGGCGACGGAGTGGGAGTGGGAGTTGGAGTTGGAGTGGGAGTTGGAGTGGTTATAGAGCAAGTAGCGTCGCATATATCGTAACTTGTCCAAAACCCGTTAGGATCTGGCAGACACGTCCGTGTGCTGTCATCGCAAGAATAGCGCTGCTCGAACTTAGCACAAACGCAATTTGAGTATCCTATAAATTTTCCTTTTGGGTCAAGTACGCATTTGCCCGTAGAGGTGTCGCAAGAATATCTTAACTGGTCCGATTGTTTGCATTTTTCATCGCATTGTTTCTTTGTAATTCCGCTACTGCTGGTTGTTTCTTTGCACTGGTAATCAGAGTAGTCGCAGTAATAGGATTTAGACGGCGCGGGCAGAGGACATTCGGCATCGCATTCACTCTTGGCAGAATAGGTTCCATTGCTACTTAGTATACATATTCCAGAAAGGCAGAGATACTTTTGCTCCGGAGCCGGATTACACTCGCTTTCGCAGGTTTTGGGACCTAAGTATTTCCCGTCGTTGTCGTAATAGCATGTATGGGTTTCTAGGTTGCACGAATAATGTTGCATACAGGCCTGCTCGCACGAATCGCTGGAGATGTATAGACCATGGAGGTCCTGACTACATTTAAACTGTCCCCAGTCGCAGGAATAATACTGCTGATTTACGTTGCATCCCAGGTCGCATATGGCATAAGTAGAATATATTCCATTTTTATCTTGTGAGCACGTGTGGGAATTGGTATCGCAGGAATAGTGTTTTTGCGTAGGCATAACGCAATTTGCGTCGCATTCTAGTTTGGCAGAATATGTTCCGTTGTCGATAGGTATGCAGGCGCCGTTGAGACACAAATATTTCTGGGGCTTTGCGGACTGCTGCTGTGAAGACGAGGGCTGATTTGCCTGCTCATTGCAAGCGCTTACACATTCGCCAAGGTTGGTATATTTTCCATTATCATCTTGCGCGCACTGATGATCATTATTGCAAGAATAGTGTTTAGGAGGTTGCGTGGGCGGCGCAATGCACGTTGCGTCGCATATGTCATAACTAGTAAATGATCCGTAGTCGTCGGGGATGCAGGTGTATGTCATTGTATTGCAAGTCCACTTCTGCTTTCCGGAAGTATTTATTACAGACGCATTGCATTCGGCATTGCATTCGCTCTTAGTGGAATAAGTTCCATTGGGGCTGGGTATGCATAAACCCGAAAGACAAAGATATTTCTGCGTGGCCGCTGGCGCGGAGCTCGGCGGACATTCATTGCTGCACGCCGGGTCTATGAACGGCGCATTGGGGTCAGAGTCTTTCACACATGCTCCCCTGTCATCACAGGAATATCTTTGCGCAGGGGTGTTGGTGTTACCGGGTTGATTGGGTTTATTGGGTTTGCATATTTCTTCGCACTTTGACGCGGAGATTCCGTTGGAGCTGTCCGTTTCTTTGCATTTGTATTCGGAGTAATTGCAGTAAGCCAGCTTCGGTGGCGGCTGCTGCTGACACTTGGATGTACACTCGCCCATTCCTCCATCGTAAACCTTAGCGCTTGGGCTGTCGCTGGGTATGCAAACGCCCGTGCCTGTAATGCAAAGGAGTTTTTGTGGCTTCTTCTGTTGTGTCTGCTGGACTTTATCTTTTAGTTCATTACACACCTGTATGCAATCATTTTGGCCCGCATCGCCATTATTCCAATACCCAAAGTGATTCTCTCCTGGTTTTAAAAGGCTTATCCAGATGCACTCATAGTTGCTCATAACGCACGTGTATCCGTATGGATCTTGTGGTGTTTGTTGGGGTTCTGCACATTTGCCATCACAGTTTGAGGTGGTATAAGAACCTGCGTAACTGTGGCCATCTGTAATTTCCGAAGTCTTAATGCAAACGTAATCATCTGTCTGGCAGGTGTAGCTCTCTGTTTGGGCTGGCGTAGTTAGCGCCGATGTATCAAAATTAAAACTAAAAAAAATAACATAAGCTGTTAATAAAAAAACAATCGCAACTGATATTTTTACAGTATTAATAAAAACTTTAAAATCGTTTATGCTTTTTTGTCCTTTGTATTGTTCCAAAATTGATTGTTAGGCAAAAAATATATGCCTATTTGACAATTAAAATAGAATATCCGACTAATTGGTTGTCTGATGTAAGTTGGGCTCCAACTTGTATATTTTCGCCCGTTTTAATATCAGAAACCTTTCCCGCGGTCTGTTTCTGCGCCGCAGAACTGGTATCGACAAAAGAAATATTTGCATTCGGACTAAGCGTGAAGCTAAGATTGGATTGGTCAAGCGACAGCGTAATTGTACTGCCCGATACATTTGTTACCTGGCCGTAGAGCATAATTAAATTAACCACGCTTGATTTTAATATTCTTAGTTTGCTTAACTCTTGCTGGTCGCCTTGTGCCAGCTGGCTTGTTTGTATAGTTACCGCAGGCTGGACGGGTTTTGTTGTATATTGCTGATAAACAAAAAGGCCCAGGACGCCGACGGCTATAAAGAAAACTATAACTATTAACGTTAAAAACAACGCAACGGCTCTGTTCATATTTTTAAAAATTTAATAATATTACTAATATTGTTTTATATTACCATTTTTTTTGCAACCGCTAAAATGGCGCAACCTGTGCATAAGTGCCTATCCCAGATTTTAAAATTGCCGCATCTGTTGTATAATAAAAACACTGGTGATTAATAATTTAAAAATATGACATTTGGAGAAGTAATTTTATCAGTAGTCAGTTTTTTAACGTACCCGACCTGGCACTTGGTTGTGCTTTATGTTATTTTACTTTTGCTTATTGCGTGGTCAATGATAAAATCGTGGGGTTTTTAATAATTATTAACGCGATACCGATAATACTAATCGCATACCAACAATATTAATGTTCGTATAATTGGCATGATATTTGTAGATTGGTATCGCTTTTGCGCTATGGCTCTATCAAATTATTTAGCAGAAATTTGGGGAATTTCTCTCGTAGTGGTTTCCCTCGCTCTTCTTATAAAAGAAACTCACCTTAGACGTCTTTTTGCCCAAATAGAAGCCGAAGAAACTTTCTTTTTATGGGGGCTCATTAGTTTCGTTATTGGTATATCCACAGTTTTAGCCCACAATATTTGGGTAAAAAACTGGCGGGTTATTATTACAATCTTCGGCTGGGTAGCCTTAATAAAGGGGCTATCTCTACTGTTCACGCCAGAGCTCACGAAAAAATGGGTAAAAAAGATAGAAAACGCGCCGTTTCTTCCGTATGCTTTGGTCGCTGCGGTATTTATCGGACTCGCAATCGCCTATTTAGGATTTACAGCATAATTTAAACTAAAACAAAAAGCCCACGACGGGGTACCCAATGGGTCACGTGGGCTTTTTGTTTTAATAGTAGTCTTTGATTTTTTTTAATTCTTTGTGCCTGCGTAATTTTTCTAATGCTTTGGCTTGGATCTGACGTATTCTCTCTCTGGTTACGCCGAACTCCTCGCCGGTCTCTTCTAGTGTGTGCATTACGCCGTCGTCTAAACCAAACCTCATTCCCAAAATTTTCAATTCACGAGGCGTCAACTCGCTGGAAATTTCTTTCAACCTGTCTTTCAAAAGTTTTCTGGCGGCCTCTGTGTTGGGCGCTATTGTTTTGTCGTCTTTTATAAACTCCGCCAAAACGCTGTCCTGCTTGTCTTTGTCTTCTCCGACCGGAGTTTCCAAAGAAACGGCTTTTTGCGCAATTTTTCTTATGTGATGGACCTTATCTACCTCCAAACCCATTTCAGCTGCAATTTCTTCAGCCAGCGGCTCGCGTCCTAATTCCTGCAGAAGATTTTTTCTTACTTTTGTGTATTTTGAAATTGTTTCTATCATGTGCACCGGAATTCTGATTGTTCTTGCCTGGTCAGCCAAAGCCCTTGTAATTGATTGCCGAATCCACCAAGTGGCGTAAGTCGAAAATTTATACCCTTTTCTCCAATCAAATTTTTTAACCGCCTTAAAAAGTCCCAAATTTCCTTCTTGTATTAAGTCGAGCATGGTTAAGTTGGGAGAACGACCTACATATTTTTTTGCTATAGAAACGACCAGCCTCAAATTTGCCAGTGCCAATTTATTCTTCGCATCCTCGTCTCCTAATTCTATTTTTTTTGCCAGTTCTTTTTCTTCTTTTGCCGACAAAAAGCTGGACTTGCCGATTTCTTTCAAATACATCTGTATCGGATCAATTTTCCCGATAAGCGCTTTTTTGGCTTTGGGAGATCCTTTGGGCAGTTTTTTTGGTTTTGTCTCCAAAAATTCCTGCATCTCTTTTATCTGGATTCCTCTTTCTTTAAAATTATCGTAGATGCCTTCCAGCCCTTCAATATTTCTCTCTATTTTAGGAAAAGAATACAAAATCTCTGAAGTTGTAATAAATCCCCTTTCCTCTCCTTTTTTTAAAAGCGCGTCTAATTGAGCTTGATCTATAACAGTTTTTTTGGATACTCTTTCAATTCTGTGCGACGCCCTTTTTTTCCGCAAAACCTTTTTTGCCTTCTTCGGTTTTATTCTCTTGGCCTTATTTATTTTTTTATTTTTTTTCATACCTTTTTATGATTCTTGATGCAACTCCTTTGCTTTTTTATCAAATTCTTTTAAGTGCTCCTGGTTTTGCTGATTTGGATCGTTTTTTATAACTCCGGAAAGCATGCCTAATTCGTTTTTCAATTCTAACCTTTTTAGCTGAAAAAGGCAAAGCTCCGCCTCCTCCGGACCGTCATTCTCAAATTCGACCTCAACTAAGAGAGAAAGGAGGCCAAACGTAGTTTTATATTTTTCTGCCTGGGAAATATCTGCAAAAATAACTTTTAGCCTGTCTTCCGCTCCGGCTTCATCGGACGCAAAAACCGTGGAAGCGACTTTTTTTAAATCTTCCAAAAACTTTTTGTTCTCTTCGCAAAATAGGCAATAGTCCGATTCTTTTATCAAGTTAATATTGCCGGGATTTTTCAAAACCAATGAAATAATTCTTTCTTCCAGAAGTTTTTTTCTGCCTTCTGACGTAAAATCACTTTTTTTAATTTCAGCAGTTTCAATATTTTTTCCCGCCACAGCGGGATCCCGCTCGAGGCGGGACAATTCCTCTAAAATCGACTCTTGGCTCACGCCCAACTTTTCCACTAATTTTTGAATCCAGTGCGATTGCTCTATCTTATTCTGTATTCTTTTTATCGCCGGTAATATAATTTTGCCTATTTCTTTTTTGTTTTTAGGATCGTTTTTGTCGAATTTCTTAAAGGCAGAATCAAAATAAAAATCCATTATCGTCCTGGAGTTTTCAACTAATTTTTTCCAATTTTCCGGATTTTCCAGAATAATTTCAGCAGGGTCTTTAGCGCCGGAATAAGTATTTATAACTTTAATATTAAAACCCTGTGATTCTGCCAAGTTTATACCTCTCTTTGTTGCCGTGTCTCCTGCCAAATCCATATCAAAAGATAAAAGCAAGTTATCAGAATATCTTTTCAAAATATTTAAATGGCGCGGAGTTAAAGCGGTTCCGGAAACAGCGACAGTATTTTCAAATCCTGCCTGGTGGCACATTATAGCGTCGGTATATCCTTCCGTTAAAACGCACTGATTATTTTTTCTGATGGCCAGCTTCGCATAATTTATTCCATAAAGAACATTGCTTTTGTCATAAAGCATTGTCTGGGGCGTGTTTATATATTTTGCCGTCTCTTGTTTATCGGCATCCTTAAAAATCCTGGCCCCAAAACCGATCACTTGTGAGTTTAAATCAAAAATCGGAAAAATAATCCTGCCCCTAAATCTGTCATACGGATTGTTCCCTTTGTCTGAATGCACCGCCAATCCGGCCTTTACAATTTCCTCTCTGTTATATCCCCTGCCCACCAAAAAATCAGACAAACCCTGCCAGGTATCGGGCGAATAACCAAGCCGCCATTTTTTTATAGTTTCTTCTTTAATGCCTCTTTTTAATAAATATTCTTTCGCCTCTTTGCCGTATGCGCTGTTTCCTAATTGTTTTTCAAAAAAAGAACATGCTAAATCGCAGATTTCATAAAGTTTTTTTCTCTCGCTTATTATCTGCGGATTTTCCTTCTTTAATTCAACGCCGGCTTTGGCGGCCAAAATTCTTAACGCATCTCCAAACTCCACTCCCTCAATTTTCATTATAAAATCGAAAATTGAAGAACCGGCTCCGCACCCGAAACAGTGCCACATCTGGCGCGCCGGACTAACAAAAAAAGAAGGCCCTTTTTCAGAGTGGAACGGGCAAACGCCCCGATAGTTTATTCCTGTTTTTGAAAGCTTAACATAACTGCCAACGACGTCGACGATATTAAGCTTATTTTTGATTTCTTCTATCTGCGAATCCATAGCAATTTTATCTTACCACTAACCACACCTAAATCAATTCGCTTTCTTTTTTATCTCTTCTGCTAATTCTTTCAATTTTTCAGGATCAGCCATAGGCCCGCTCCCCGATGAAATCCAGCCCTCATATTTATTAAACCAAAATTCTTTACCACTTAAAACTTGCTTCCAAACACCCTTCTTTAAATTTTCTGTTCCATGCATAGGAACAAGCTTAATGTGAGCATGATCTATGCCCGTACCTTCCGCTATTAATCCAACTCTTCCCACATCATTAAAATAATCCTCCAACATGCCAGCGACTTTTTTGGAAGCAATAATAAATTTTTGTAATACCTCGTCTGGCATTTTTAAAACATCGCTCCCAAAGTGTTGTTTAGGAATTACACATGAAAATCCCTCTGTATTTGGATCGATAGAAAGAAACGCCATAAACTCTCCGTCATCCCAAAATACGCCAGGAGTCTTAATACTACCCGAGGCTATCTCACAAAAAATACACTTATTATCTTCTGTTTTTGCATCGTATTCTGCCATTTTTATAAATATTATTTTACTTGGTAAGTTAAATTGATTGTCACATCTATTTCTTGCTGGCCGGGCTGAATTGTTGGGATTGCAGTGGCGTCTGGAGCTGCCCCACCCATCCCAGATTTCGTATTAGTACTATACATTGGGTAAATATAATTTTCATAAACATTTATAATTTTACCCAATCTAACTCCGGACGCATCTGATAAGTTTTTAGCGTTAGATTTTGCTTGAACGATTGCTTTTGCTCTCGCCTGTTCTTTAAATTGCTCTGGATTATCAATTGTGAACTGCAAATCGCCAACTAAATTAGCGCCCTTCGTTGTTCCCTGCGACAAAACATCCCCGATTTTTGTGAAATCTCTTATTTTTACCTGAACATTTTGGTCTAATGTATATCCCTGAAAAATTCTTCCCGCAGCTTCTGTCCAATTATAAAGAGGCGTCAAATTATAATTTGTTGTCTGAATGTCTTTTTCATCAATTTTCAAATTTTTTATTGCTTCAATCACAGCATTCATTTTGTCTGTATTTTTTGTTGTCACATCAGCAACCGTTATTGCCGTTGTTGTAACTCCCAAGCTGACGACAGCCACGTCGGGCTTTGCGTAAACTTTTCCTTCTCCGGAAACTGTTATCTGATTAACATTTTGCTGGTCAATTGCTTTTTGCTGTAAAAACATTTGACCTACAAAAAAAACTAAAACGCCCACGACCAAAACCGCCGCAAGCATAAAAACTTTATTTAAAAACTTCACTGTTTTTTCTTCCACGGTCTTGTGAGCGAGGCGAACAAGATTGCTTCGGAAATTAAACCCTGTTATATCTTATACATTGGGTGGTCTAATTTACGCTGAACTCATTATTCGTTCGCTATTATTTAATAATAATACTTCTGCGGTGCACATTCCCCCATTTCTGAACTATTGATAATTTATCCGTTAGCTAAATT
>CAYOIH010000015.1:0-17007 GCA_964404005.1 uncultured Candidatus Saccharibacteria bacterium | reverse complement strand
CATGTTTTAAGTGCCTCATACTGTAAAGTATACCAGTGGCCAGTGCATTTATTGTTAAGTAATAGAATAAATTATAAAATAAATTTTTTAACTAAAAAAATTATGCCAGAAGAAAACACAACTTCGTCTTCATTTAATTTGGATGATTTCAGCAAAAAGGCCGAGGCATTTTATAATGAGATAAAAACCGAATTGGAAGGTAGGTATCGTGGGAAATACGCGGCGATTGATTTTGAGAGTAAGAAATTTTGGATTGGCGATACGGCTTCCGATGCTTTGTCAAAAGCAAAGACAGAATTTTCGTCAAAACTATTTTATCTTGTTCAGGTCGGATCGCCAGCAACTTTCACCGTGCAATCCATGATAAAAAGAACTGGATTGTTAAGCAAATCTTATGATACTCAGTGGGCAAATTGATGAAAGGAATCAATTATGGGTTGAGATTACGGTTGCAGGTCAACATAATCAGGAAACAATACCTGTTTTAGTTGACACTGGTTTTACGGGCGAGCTTCAGCTTCCTCTAAAAATTGCAGTGCCTCTTGGGCTTAGACTTGATGGCGTGGGAACATTTGAACTCGCAGATGGTAGTAGGTCAAGGCAAATGCTATTTTCTGCATCCATTTCTTGGGGAACGACAACAAGATTAGTTACCGTAAGCGTCACAGATTCAGACACCGCTCTGTTAGGCGGGGGTTTGCTTAATGGTTATGTTATGCTTGTTGATTTTGAACAGAAAAAATTGATAATAAAAGAACCTGGCACAGATGAACCTCAGGCTTCAGCAAATAATTCTGCTGAAAAAAGCGAGCCGTCTGACCTTTCTAACCAATTATGATTTTAGATTGGATAAAATGTGGTGGCAGTCAGTGGTGTAATTTTTTTAATCTTAATTTAGAGCACGCTCATTTTAAGAATTTTGAAGGCGTTTATATCATCTGGCATGGGGCTCCTAACCCCGCCGTAGTTCGTGTCGGTCAGGGAATTATAAAAGACCGTATAAGCGCACACCGGCAAGATCTTGAAATTATAAAGTATAAATCGTACGGTCTTTATGTTACTTGGGCGGAAGTCGCATCGCCTTATCGCGATGGTGTTGAACGGTATCTTGGTGAAAAATGGAATCCGAAAGTTGGAACTAAATTTCCAGACGTATCGCCCATAGAAGTAAATTCTCCTTGGTAATTTTATTCTATAAATTATAAAAAATGGAACAAAAAATAACATACGAGGCCTATATATTCTGTGATAACTGCCATTATCACGGTAAAATTGAAATAAATAAGGGAACCATTATTAATGAAACTCCCTGTCCTAATTGTGGTAATCTTATTATTAGTGTCGATCCGAACGGTGCGATTTTTGATCCAGCTAACAAAAGAAAACCAACAAGTTATAGATAATTTTTATGAGCGATTACGGTGATAAGCTTTTCAAAAGCAATGGAGTATTGTGGATAACTGTTGTGAATCAGCGGGGACATGAGTTTGTATCTGATACTCCGCTTTGCCCAAATTCCAGTTGTCACATGCCATTAGAGCAGAAAGAAAAAAATTATTTTTGTCCTAATTGTAACAAAATTTACCTCTGCCCATTAGGTTTTTTTGAAACTAAAAGGCGAGTTAAGGCTTTATGGGAAGGCCATAAAACTTTGAAGTTGCCGATTTATTCGTTAGATCTACCCCCGACCAAGGTTCTTGATGAAGACAAAGAAGATGAAAATTATTGGGTTCAGGCCAGAATAAGCGAAAAAGATGGTAAGAGAATGGCTGTTGTGTATTTTGGAGAACGCGTTAAGAATAAACAGACAAAAGAAGATTATGTTCAGGTTTTTTTGGATTTTGAAGATGAGCAACTACGTTTTGATAAAAGTAATAAAAATCCAATGAAATTATTGGCGAAGTTGACCGCAGAATTTCCTCAGTCAACAACCGAGATAAAACAATTAGACGGACGTTTGGGAAAGCCATAGCGTCACTTGGATCGCGCAAGGTGGATTAAACCCAAATTAAACTATGCCAGCAAACGCTGGCATTTTAGTTAGATTTGGGATATAAATAAGTAATTAAGTGAGCTGGGGAATGTTCCTGCGCATCCTAAATAGTCGCTAAACTGTTGAGAATCGCAGTTCTTACATTGCCCAGAGCCCACTGCAAATCTATTGCCTGCCCTGAGTCACGGCCGAAGGGTGCGACAAATATAAAAGCGTTTTTAATCAGGTTTGTTTTTTCGGGAGGATAAAACAATGCTCTTATGGATAATATTTTAGAAGTCGAAAATTTAAATGTTAATTTGGATGGAGAAAAGATTTTAGAAAACTTGTCTTTTAAAGTTAATCAGGGGGAAATTTTAACTATTTTGGGACCGAACGGAGCTGGAAAAAGTGTATTATTGAAAACTCTTTTAGGCTTTTTGCCGTATAAGGGGGTTATTAAGTGGAGTCGGAAACCAAAAATCGGATATTTGCCCCAAGGATTAAATCAACTAAGAGCTAAAGATTTGCCGTTGACAGTACAAGATTTTTTTTCATTAAAAAATATTTTACCAACAAACAACGAAATTGAAAAATATTTATCTTTAGTAGGGTTAGAAGAGAGTATCCTTTCCAAAAAAGCCGGGAGTTTGTCCGGGGGACAATTTCAAAGAATGCTTGTGGCCTGGGTTTTAATCTCTCATCCTGATGTTATTTTCTTCGATGAGCCGACAACAGGTATAGACATAGGTGGCGGTGAAACAATTTATTCGCTTTTGCACAATATATGGGAAAAAGAGAAACTGACTATTTTTTTAGTAACACATGATTTGAGTATCGTGTATAAACATTCAACAAATGTACTATGTCTAAGCCGTAAGGGACATTATTGCTTCGGGGCTCCAAAAGAAACCTTAAATCAAAAAACGTTGGAACAGATATTTGGAACGGAAATTAAATTATACGAGCATCATTAATATAGTTATATGTTGTATCAATTATTTCTTACTTTAATAAGTGGAATATTTATAGGTGGAGTCGCGGGTTATTTGGGTACATTAATGTTGTCGAAGAAAATGTCTGTAGTTGCAGGCCCTCTCGCTCATTTAGCTTTACCCGGAGTAGCCTTGGCTCTTATCTATGGATTTAGTATTTCTTTGGGCGCTTTCCCTTTTGTTATTTTGGGTGCAATTTTAATCTGGATTTTAGAGAAAAAAACCAAGCTTCCGATGGAAAATTTATCCGCAATTATTTTTGCGTCCGGGGTAGGAATTGCTCTTTTAATTTTACCTATCGGCAAAGCCGAGGAGGCTCTAGTCGGTAATATAACAAAAATAACTTTGCCAGAGACACTTATAACAGTTTTATTAAGTTTAGCTGTTTTTTATGTAGTGAAAAGAATTTATAAAAAAATGATGCTTATGAGTGTGTATGAAGATTTGGCTACAGTCGAGGGCGTTAACACAAGCCTATATAATCTGTTATATCTATTAAGTATCGCTGTTGTTGTAGCGCTGGGCGTGTATTTGGTAGGAGGATTAATAACCGCTGCGCTCATCGCCATCCCAGCGGCATCGGCCAAAAACGTAAGCAAGGGGTTACTATCCTATAAAATATCGGCTGTTATATTCGGTATTGTATCAGCGGTTATTGGCATTGTTGTTGCTCAATTTACTCAGCTCCCGACAGGCCCCTTAGTAATAATAGCTAATGTGGCCTTATTTTTGATTTCAATTATTTTTCGTAGGAAATCATCAGATATAGATTAATATTATAAATTTGTAGCCACCTTTCAATTGAGGTGGCTTTTAGATGGGGCAGGGTATTGACACGGGTTAGTTATGGGTCTATATTCAATATAAAGGATTAAAAATAAAGGTCGCTCCTCTTATACTAAAAATTTAATCATATAAAAATATGCCAAAATTAGATGGAACAGGTCCTTCGGGACAAGGTCCTAAAACTGGCAGAGGAATGGGTAATTGCGGTGGAGGTAGAGGAATGGGATGGGGCAGAGGATATGGATGCGGTTGTGGGGGCGGATTATTCGGAAGGATGTTTTACACAAAGGAAGAGAAAGCCGAATTGCTAAAAGACAGAGCAACAATGCTGGAAGAAGAACTGAAAGCAATCAAAGAGGAATTAGCTGGAAAAAAGGATCAAAAGTAAAAGAAGACTAAACCCAGTTATCTTTAAAGAAAGGCTGGGTGGTTTTCTTTAAAAAATAGTTTATCATAAAATAAGTAATGCCAATGAAAGAAAAAATTTCTATAATTTCAATACTGGTGAATGTTCTTTTGGCCGGCGTTAAAATCGCCGTTGGATTTGTTTCTCATTCTTCGGCAATTTTGGCCGACGGATTTCATTCTTTTACGGATATTTTTTCTTCAGCCATCGGTTATTTGGGGATCAGGGTCTCAAAAAAACCGGCTGATGAGAAACATCCTTATGGCCATTTTAAATTTGAGGTATTATCTGGTTTGATAATAACTGTTATTCTTTTTGCTACGGGTGTTATTATCGTCTATGGGGCCTATAAAAAATTGTTAAATCCAGCAATAATTGAATTTGGTTATTTGGGTTTTATTGTAATGGCATTTTCCGCCATTGTTAATGAAATAATGGCCAGAATAAAAATTGATTGTGGCAAAAAAGAAAGCTCTATTTCTTTGCTTTCGGATGGTTTTCATTCAAGAATTGATGTTTTCGCCTCTTTAGCTGTTTTTGCGGGATTATTTCTAAACAAATATTGGATTTATGCAGATTCGGTTTTAGCCATTTTGATCGGGTTTTACATTATTAAAGAATCTTTTACTCTTGGCAAGGAAGCGGCAGATTCCTTGCTTGATGTTTCTGCTGGTCCGGAATTGGAAAAAGGGATGAAGGAAATTGTGAGCACCCAAGGTATTAAACTTGTTTCTTTAAAAACTCAAAAAAAGGGTTTAGCCATCACGGCTAATTTAGAAATTGAATTACCAAACAATTTAAAAGTAGAAGAGGCGACAAAAATTTCAGAAGTTTTAAGAGAAAGATTAATGACGGGCATAGAAAATCTTTCTTATATAGCTATTCAAATTAAAAGTCACGATATTGAAACCGGATTTTATAAGCCGATTTTGGGTAGAGGATTCGGTTGGCAAAGGAAGGGTAAATTTAAAGACGAAATTGAGAAAGCGGAAGGCAGGGGACCGGGAGGACTTTGTGTTTGCCCAAAATGTGGATATGAAACTCCTCATCAGGCAGGAAAGCCATGCTCTTCATTTCAATGTCCAAAATGTAAAATTAACTTAGAAAGAAATTAATATGCCAAGACCAAGACTTTGCAGAAGAATAGAATTTAGTCCGAATATAACCTATTTTAAGCCTCAAGGAGTGCCGATGAGGGAATTAGAAATGGTTGAATTAACTACCGAAGAAGTGGAGGCTTTAAGATTGAGAAATATAAAAGATTTAGAACAAGAAGAGGCGGCTAAAAAAATGAATACCTCGCAAAGCACTTTTCAAAGAATTTTATCTTCGGCCTATAAAAAAATTACAGAAGCCCTAATAGAGGGTAAAGCCATAAAAATAATAAAATAAAAATATGACAAATAATGATAAAAAAATGGAGGATATTGAGGATTGGCGTGACGAACACGGTCAACCAAATTTTAAATTTCTCCAATCGCTTGTAAACGAAGGAGGCCCCTTGGCTTTAGAAAAATTAAAATCCATCGCCGACGACTTGAATGTATTTTATGATAATAGTACTTCAAGCGAAGAATTAGTTAAAAAAATAATATTAGCTACCCAAAGCGGTCTCAATACCACCACATAGTTTTTTATCATACCGCGTTATTATAAACGCCCCGTACTAGGCTTTGCCTAGTGGGGTCGCGTTTCGTTTGCCTTTTTGCTGAGGTGGTTTTTTATTTTAATTTTTTTGAGGATTATGGCTTGACAAGGTTCGTGGGCAGAGTAAGATAAAAAAATAACATTGTTGACACAAATCATTGGTGTCCTAATCTTGTCTTATTAAAAAAATAAAAAAGTAATAAAAAAATAAGTTCCATTAAATAATCTTGCGAAGCAAAATTGCTACGCAGAAATATTTGATAGGACAAGAAATATGAGCAAACTATTTTATCGCAGTTCTATACTATTAACCACCGCACTTTTTGTAGTCAGCGGTTTTTTTGTGTTTGCAGGAATCGCGTCTGCCGTAGATACAGTTTTGGGTGTTACCCAAATAACTGCAACAAAAACATTTGCAACAGCAGACGGAACTTATGCTAACGGTTGGAGTTGGGTTTTTGATGTTACTGTCCCAACAAACGAAACAACCCTAAATATGAAATTTGCTGATTGGGTCAGCGGTTCAAATATAATTTCAGCTGCAAATAATATCAGATTTTTTTCCGCTCAATCTTTAAATGCTTTTGACGCAGGCCACGCTATTACAATCAGTGCCGCTAATAATTACAGCGACAATATGTATTTAATGCCTAGCAGCGACGGTAGTGTAGCATTGGCTGGCAGGCAAATCCAGATAACAATCGAAGCCGCTGTTCCTATTGATTCAGTCGGAGGTTCTTACTCAACCAGTTATGGCATACAAACAGATCCTACACTCCCAGTTATTACGGCTCCGATAGACCAAACTTTTGAAGCAACGGGCGCAAGTACAACGCCAACATTAATTGAGGCCACTGCCACAGATATTGTTGACCCAAGCCCGGTTATCACTTATACTCCTCATTCCTTCCCAGTTGGCGAAGATCAAGAAGTTACTTGGACGGCGACAGACGTTTTGGGAACTCAAGCTTCCGCAACCTCAGAAGTAACAATCACAGACACTACAGCTCCAATTATTACAGCCCCGGCAGACCAAACTTTTGAAGCAACGGGCGCAAGTACAACACCAACATTAACTCAGGCCACTGCCACAGATGTTGTTGACCCAAACCCAGTTATTACTTACGCTCCTAATTCTTTCCCGGTCGGAGAAACCACAGTTACTTGGACAGCGACAGATGCAGCTGGAAAATCAGCAACTATTACCTCAACAGTAACTATTATAGACACCACGAAACCAACTATCAACGGAACGCCAGTAGATATTACCGTTGAATCCGCATCGGGCTTAGGCATGGTTGTAACATATATTGCTCCAACTGCCACAGATTTAGTTGATGGCACCGTAGTAGTAAATTGTTCGCCGGCTTCCGGCTCAACCTTCGTATTGGGAACCATAGCAGTAACTTGTACAGCTACTGATACAGCAACCAATACAGCCACGTCGACCTTTAATGTAACGGTTCAGGATACCACAGCGCCAACTCTTAATGTCATAGGATTTACAGCCAACGGCATCTCGATGCCTGGCGATATTAATAGTGGCTACTCATTGAGTATCAATGGCAACGCTAACACACATTATCAAATTCAGTTTGCTACAGGTTCTGTAGCTTTAGAAAATCTTCAAACTGAAGATGTGGGATTAGTCTTGCAACCAACTGCTGGTCAGACTGTTGCTTTGCAAACATTCTATTCAACTAATTATCCAGTTGTTTACGAAGCTTATCTAAAAGATGCTGCTGCGGGCATTAACCCATTCGCTTACATAAAAACTGGTGGAACCGCAATCCAAATTTTGGATGGTGCTCAAAAATTCTTGGCAGATACAGAAACTGACATGCTCGTTCCTGGAAATTATCCATTGGGAGCATATACAGTCACAGGCACAATTCACGATGTCACGGGCAATCCAACTACCGTTACATATATTCTTAGGGTAGTTGACACCACAGCCCCGGTCATCACAGCACCAGCAGACCAAACCTTTGGAGCAACGGGTCCAACTACAGCCATAATTCCACCAACATTAATTGAAGCTACTGCCACAGATAATATTGACCCAAACCCCGCAATTACTTATGATATCCATTCCTTCCCGGTAGGCGAAACCACAGTTATTTGGACAGCGACAGATGCTTCTGGAAACTCATCAACCACTACTTCAAAAGTGACTATTACAGACGCTACAGCCCCGGATATTACAGCCCCAGTAGCCCCAGACCCACAAACGTTTGAAGCAACAGGCCCGACCACGACCCCAATATTAGTTGAGGCCACTGCCACAGATGTTGTTGACCCAAGCCCAGTTATTACTTACACTCCTCAGGATTTCCCAGTTGGTGCGAATCAAGAAGTTGTTTGGACAGCGACAGATGCTTCTGGAAACTCATCAACCACTACTTCAAAGGTAACAATTACAGATAAAACAACTCCAACAATTAGCGCTACCTCAGATATGACTGTTGAAGCCACATCAGCCGCAGGTGCAGATGTGATATATACTCCCCCAACAGCCACAGATTTAGTTGATAGCACAGTCACAGTAACCTGCTTGCCAGCTTCTGGTTCAACCTTCCCAGTTGGAGAAACTACATTAGTAACTTGCACAGCCACTGATAGCGCGACCAACACGGCAACATCAACCTTTACAGTAACAGTTCAAGATAAAACAGCTTCGGTCATCACTTTGCTCGGCATTGGTAATAACGGAAATCCGTCTTATGTGATAGTTGGTGAGTCATATGTTGATGCCGGAGCAACGTGTACGGATTTAGTTGACGGAGATTTAACGGTAAAAATTGTTGTCACCGGTTTACCCATAAACACATCGGTTCTCGGTTCTCATACTGTTAATTACAGTTGCACTGATAATGCGGAGAATACAGTTACAGCCGATAGAACAGTTAATGTAATTACAGCCAGCCAAAAAATTACAATTAATAGTAGTATTGGCGGTTCGATTAGCGCCGTCGCAACAACATTTACGAATCCAAAATATGAAATTACTGCGAACGCCGACTATTATATTGTAGATGTAAGTGTTGATGGCAGTTCAGTAATTGGCCAAACAGGATTTGAGTGGATCACGGGAAACACAGACGCTAGTTATACTTTCACCAATGTTATCGCGCCACACACTCTTTCCGCCACCTTTGAATTAAATCCGCCAGTTACATTGACCAGCATTGCAATAATAACTCCAGCTACAAAACTTTCTTACACCGTCGGCGAATCATTGGATATCGCAGGATTAATGGTGACCGGAACTTACAGTGATGCCAGCAAAAAAGTTGAAACAATCACAACCGGCGACGTTCTAGACTTTGACAGCTCGGTCCCAGTTATTGGCCAAGTTTTGACAATTACATCTGGCGGAAAAACCGCAACTTACACGGTTGATATTTTTGTGCCGGCAGATATAAATAAGAATGGACAAGTTGATGCCGCTGATTTTATATTATTAAAGCAAAATATGGGCAGAACTGGATGCGTGTTGAGCAACTCATATTGCGATGGAGCAGATATAAATAAGAATGGACAAGTTGACTTCGCTGATTTATTAATCCTACAGGCTTCTTTTGGACCAATTGCGGTAATCAGCCCAGCAACAGTAAATCTTGGAACAGCGAGTAACTTCGTTATCCTATCAAAATCAGGAATTTCAACCACCGGAACTACTGCAATTACTGGAGATATTGGAGTTAGTCCAGCTGCCGCTAGTTATATAACTGAGTTCGGTCTATCGTTGGATTCCACAGGTTGTTTTTCTGTGGCAGATCCATCAGGTTTGGTGATTGGAAAGATTTATGCTGCTGACTACGGCACTAATGGATGTAAAACGCCAGCCGTTTTAACAACGGCTGTATCTGATATGCAGACTGCTTACACTGATGCCGCTGGGCGACCGCACGGAGTCGGTCCTAACTTGAATCTCGGAGGTGGAACTGTCGCTACCCAAACCCTTGCCCCTGGCGTCTACACATGGGGTTCCGATGTGACAATAACAGGGGATATTACACTTGCAGGCACAGCAACAGATGTTTGGATTTTTCAGATATCAGGAACTCTTAATCTTGCCGACGGTGTGAAAATTAATCTAAGCGGCGGCGCATTGCCTCAGAACATCTTCTGGCAGGTTGCCGATGTTGTGACTCTTAAACCCGGTTCGCATCTTGAAGGAAATATATTGGCTCAAACAAATATCGCAATGCAAACTGGCGCAACATTAAACGGTAGGGCATTGGCACAGACCGCAGTTACGCTCGATGCTAATGCCGTTACGGTTCCCTAGTAATTTAGTATTAACAGGAAATTGCAAAAATGAATATGAAAAATAATAAATTAAAATTAATAATTGCGGTTATAGTGGTTTTACCACTGTTGGCTTTGGGTAATTTTGCATCAGCTTCTTATACGGAGGGAATTTTAACCACCGGGCTTAACGCAAACAACGGCCAGACAGTTAATGGAGTTGTTATTGCTCCGCCAACAGCAGGTCCTGTTGCCGGAACATATACTTTGGCTCAAAGCGTAACCTTGTTCGCTTCCGGCTCGTCATCAATCCATTTTACTTTTGATGGAACCGTTCCAAGTTGCGATAGTTTAATGGCATACCAAACTCCAATTCCAGTTTCGTCATCACTGACAATTAAAGCGGTTTCTTGTTATCAAGATAATCTGTTTAAAATTTACTCTTCATCTGTTGCGGTTTTTGTTTATGTGATTGAACCGGTTGCAATTCCAGCAGTTGTTGGCGGAGGCGGTGGCGGCGGAGGTGGCGGAACACCACCCGCAACAGCCAAAACAGGCGACATAAACAGCGACACTAAAGTTGATAAATATGATTTTGCTATGTTGATGGCTGCTTGGGGTCAAACCGGCTCAAATTCAGCTGACCTAAATCACGATGGTAAAGTTGATAAATATGATTTTGCTTTATTAATGGCAAATTGGGGACTATAAAAATTAAAAATAAAATATGAAAAACACTAAAATAAAAATTATATTATCAGTGATTATTTGTTTGTCAGTTGCTGGTTTCGCAGGAACGGTAGAAGCAGCATCTTCTTTGTATGTTTCGCCAGCAGCCTCAACTAAAACTGCCGGAGATATATTCACTGCGTCTGTAGGATTTAGTGCTTCTGGAAGTAAAGTTTGTGCAGTTGAAGGCACATTAGTTTTCAACGGATTATCTTGCCAAAGTATAACTGTAGCAAGCGATGTTATGGCACAATCTTCGCCAACCTGTTCAAACCCTCATTTCTTAATTGGTATACCAAACTGCGCCACATCAGATAAAGCATTGTTAACAGTATCAGTTAAGGCAGGGAGTGCCGGCATAGCCTCAATTAACGCCACGGGCGTTGATATTATAGGCGAGGGGGCATCGGTGGGTTCGGCTTCGACAGGTGGAAGCTACACAATCAATGCTGTTCCAATCCCAGTCCTAACACCAACACCAACACAACAGGTTACGCAGTCGGTAGAAGAGATAACTCCAGAAGTTACAACTCCAGCCGAACAAGTAGCTCCGGAAAATAACATTCCAACAGGTGTCGGAGCAGCAGCAGGAGCAGCCGCATTAGCAAATACAGGAGCATCAGCATGGTTTAACTGGATTTTGATAATAGTGGTAATTTTGCTTGTCATCTACGGTATTTATTACTTAGTAAAGAGAAAAAAGAAATAATATGAATAAACTGTTTTCCAGATTATCAATCGTAATTTTGGCGGTGGCAGGTTCAGTTGTTAGCGCTTCGCAAGCGTTTGCGGAAGTCTCCGGAAGAAGCTTAGTGGCAGACATGGCGCCGGCCGACTTATCTGCGGTTATTTCAAGATGGCCGTATTTAGTGTTGATAGGAGCGATTCTTATTGTCCTCCTTTGTTTGGTAAACATCTTTTACCGCATTAAAGAAAAAAAATAAGGAAACGAACCCTGTTAAGTAAAAAATATAAAAACAGCCCCGCCATGGCGGGGCTGTTTTTAGTAGTTGTTTTTCGGGGTTAAAAATGATAATCTAACATAATAGTCTGTTGCCGTACAAAATTTTAAATGAAGGAAAAAAAAGAAAAAAGTTCAAATTTTTTCCAGAGAAAGTCGCGGGTCCTTGATAAGGTCGGGACCGTGAACGATTTGATACTTTTTTGCATACATTCGATTATCGCAAACTCCGAGCAGTGCAGTTTTGAAAGATTAATAAAGGAGTGTTTTACTTTGTTTCCGGAAACATTGAGGTTCACAAGATATCCGATTTGGCCGGATTCCAGAAAATTAGACAGGCCCTTGCGCGCGCTTAGGGACGAAAAATTGATAATCGGCGACCCGAAAACTTATTTTATTCTTACAGAAAAAGGAGAAGAAAAAGCATCTTTAATTTCAAAACGTTTGCGTCAGGGAAAATTACTATAAATTTTAAAAAAAATGAACCCAAAAAAAATTACGCAAGATTGGCTTATAAAGAAAGACTTTTCTAAAATACCCGTGGATCTGATAAAAAAAATTGCGCTAATAGCCGGAGGCATTTTTCTGGCAGTTTTATTTTTTGTATATTTTGAAGTGTATACTCCGGTAAACCCCGATTCTCACGAAATGGTTGTTTTTACAGTAGAAAAAGGATGGGGGGATAATAATATTGCCGACAGCCTTCAAAAATCAGGGATAATAAGAAGCAGTTATTTTTTTAAGTTTTATGCCATATTGTCTTTAAAACATTCTGTGTTGAAGGCGGGAAAATATAATTTATCTCCAAAGATGTCTATCTATGAAATTGCAAACAAAATGGCAAGGGGCGATATTATTAAAAATAAGCTTACAATTTTAGAAGGGTGGACCGAAAAAGACATAGGAAAATATTTGGAGTTAAAGGGTATTTGTAGCCAAGATGATTTTGCGTTGCTTATTAAAAAAGATTACTCCGCCGAATTCGCTTTTTTGAAGGATAAACCAAAGGGACCCGAAGGGTACCCCGACCTCGAAGGGTATCTTTTCCCCGATACTTATGAAATTGCCGAAGGCGAGGTGTGCCAAGACGTAATAGACGCCATGCTGTCAAATTTTGATAAAAAGCTGACTCCGGAGTTGAGGGTTAAAATCGCAAACGACCCAACCGGCGCCCCGAAATCTATTTTTGACATAGTCACCATAGCCTCTATTATAGAAAAAGAAGTCAGGACCTTAGGCGATAAAAAAATAGTTTCAGGTATTTTGTGGAAAAGGCTTGCGATAGGGATGCCCTTGCAATTAGATTCGACAATTAATTATATTACGGAAAAAAGCGACCCAAGCGTTCTGATAAAAGACACTAAAATAGATTCTCCATATAACACTTATAAGTATAAGGGTTTGCCCGCAGGCCCTATTTCAAACCCCGGAATAGATTCAATAATAGCCGCTATTTATCCGACGCAAACGAATTATTTGTACTGGCTCTCTGACGGCACAACGCACTTCAGCGAAACATTAGAACAACACAACGCCGCCAAAGCAAAATATTTGCGATAAAAATATGCAAAAAGAAGCTAAAGAGAAAATAAAAAAACTTGTTAAGAAATATGAAGAAGCTAAGGCTTCCGGCAAATTGAAGTCGTATAGTGAAGAGGAAACGAAAAAAGGTTTTATTGAGCCACTTTTTGAGATGCTTGGCTGGGATGTCAGTAATAAAAAAGAGGTTTCATTGGAAGAATCGATTTCTTCACAAAGGGTAGACTACGGTTTTTATTTAGATGAAAGAATTAAATTTTATCTTGAAGCCAAAAAATTTAATGTTGATTTGTATAGTGAAGATTTTGCCAATCAGGCGATTCGTTATTCTTTTAACAAAGGGGCTGTCTGGGCTGTTTTGACTAATTTTGAAACTCTGATTATTTTTAACGCTCAGGACATCGAAAGAAAACTAACCGACAAAAAACTTTTAACGATTCATTATAACGAGTATGTTGATAAATTTGATAAATTGTGCCTTTTATCAAAAGAAGCGTTTGAAAAAGATTTATTGGATAAATACGGGGAGGAAGTGGGTAAAAAAACCGAAAGAGTTCCGATAAGTTCTCTTTTGTATAAGGATTTGCAAGAATGCCGGGAAATTTTAATTAAAGACCTAAGTCAATGGAATAAAAGTGTAAGTTCGGACGACCTTGATGAAGGAGTGCAGAAAATTTTAGATAGGCTTTTATTTATAAGGGTGGCGGAAGATAGAGGGGTTGAGTCGGCAACGCTTATCCCGATGGTCAGAGAATATTACAGCAGGAAAGAGCAAAATGGAACACTATATGAAATGATGGTTGAAAAATTTAGGGAATTGGACACTTTTTATAACTCAAATTTGTTTTCAGAACATCCGTTTGAAAAATGGGAGGAATTTAGCGGAGCTACCTCAACGGTTATAAATAAACTTCATGGTAAAGATGGCTATTACGAGTATGACTTTAAGGTAATGCCATCGGATGTTTTGGGCGCCGTCTACGAAAATTATTTGTCGCACCGGTTATCAAAATCAAAAAAGGGTACAACCGTTTCTAAAGATGCCGGAAAAAGAAAAGAGCAGGGAATTTATTACACGCCAAGCTATATCGTTGATTACATTGTAAAAAATGCATTAAGTCCTGTTTTGGAAAAATGTAAAAGCGTTTTAGATGTCAAAAAAATTAAGGTTTTAGATCCAGCTTGTGGCTCCGGCTCGTTTCTTATTAGGGCAGTTGATATGATAGCTGAAAAGTACAAAAGTTTTGGATATGAAGACGAAAAGTTGTTAAAACGCCAAATCATTGAAGAAAACATTTATGGAGTTGATCTAGACCCACAGGCTGTTGAAATAACCAGATTAAACTTGCTTATAAATGCTTTATCAGAAAGAACAAAATTTTCTCCGCTTAAAAATATTAAAAACGGCAACTCCTTAACTTTTGATTGGAGAGGAGAATTTCCTGAAGTATTTGAACAGGGCGGTTTTGATGTAATTATTGGTAATCCTCCGTATATAAAGGAATTTGTCAGCAAGGATGCCTTCGATGAATTGCATAATAGTCCATATTATCAGGGTAAAATGGATATTTGGACAATGTTTGGATGTATCGCTATTGATTTGTTAAAAAACGGAGGTATTTTGAGTTTTATCGCTCCAAGTAGTTGGATATCAAATAACGGCGCCAGTATTTTCAGGAATAAAATTTTGAAAGAAGGTGAGCTTAAAACTTTTATTGATTTCGGCGACTATAAGGTTTTTGAACAAGCAGGAATACAAACGATGATTTTTGTTTTTGAGAAAAGAAAACCAAGTAAAAAATATTCAGTTAATTATTTAAAAATTAACGATAAAAATATTACAGAGGATAAATTAATAGTCGATATTTTTGGTAAGAAAATAAAAATCAATATTGAGCCAGAAAAATTGATTGGTAAAAATATAACATTTTCTACATCAGAATCTGACTCAATTTTAAACAAGATAATTCAAAAGGGTAATTATTATTTGCTTGATAATGATTTAACGCAAGGGATTGTTCCTAATCCAGATGTAATAAATAGTAGGAATATAAATAGAATATCTGCCAACGATATAAAACAATTTAATATAAAAATTAATGATGGCGTATTTGTTATTCCCAAAAAATATCTAAATGTTTCTGATTCAGAAAAAAAATATATTAAACCGATTTTTGATACAGATCAAATTGGTAGATATAGATTTGATAAAGATAATAAAAAAGAATTGATTTATATTCCAAAGAAAGAAGAAATATCAAAAAATTCAATACTTATAGAACATCTAAATAAATATCGTTCAATAATGGAAGAACGCAGAGAGAATCTAAGTGGTTCTATCAGGTATTATAATTTACATTGGCCCAGAAATTCAAAATATTTTGAAAAAGGGCCAAAAATAATTTCTGTAAGAAAGTGTAAAATACCGACATTTTCATATACGGAAGATGAGTGTTATGTGATGTTGACTTTTAATATCATAAAAACAGATAAAATAAATTTAAAATATCTCACAGCATATTTAAATTCAAAACCTGTTTATTTTTGGTTGAAACAGAAGGGTAAGCTTCAAGGAGATATGTTTCAAATTGATACAGAGCCATTACAGCAAATACCTATTTGTGTCGGCGACAAAAACCAACAAAAACAAGTGATAATTTTAGTTGATAAAATGCTTGAGCTGAATAGGGAATTGCAAAAGGCAATGGAAAATTCGGAAAAATGGAATTTAATTAAATTTGAAATTGAAAAAACCGACAGGAAAATTGACCAAGAGGTTTATAAATTATACGGACTCACGGAAGCCGAAATAGAAATCGTAGAAGGTTCTAAAAAAGAATAATATGAAAGTAATGTTTTTAGATGAATCTGGAGATCATAGTTTAGATAAAATAGATTTATCTTATCCAATGTTTGTGTTGGCGGGTTGCATTTTTGATTTTGATTATTACTCGGCTGTCGCTGAGCCAAAAATTAATGAGCTGAAAATCAAACACTTTGGAAAAATTGATGTGATATTGCGCTCTTACGATATCAGAAAGCAAAAAGGATCTTTTTCGTCTTTGGTGGACAGGAAGAAGCGAGAAGCTTTTTATGTGGATTTAGATAATTTGGTAAAATCGTTTGATTTTAAAATTATTGCAGCTGGAATTAATAAGTCAAAGTTGAAAAATCAATATCATGAACCCGATAACCCATATAACTTATGTTTGCAATTTATACTAGAAAGGGCAGTAATGTTTCTTGGCAGATCTAATGATAAATTGATTTTTAGGATTGAATCAAGGGAAACTCACAATGATAGAAAACTTGCGGAAGTATATGAAAAGTTTCGTTTAATTGACCATCAATATTTTAAGAAGGAAGAGATACAGTCAAAAATTGTTGATTTTTCCTTTAATCAAAAAATTCAAAATATAGCGGGACACCAAGTAGCTGATTTAATGGCTTATCCAATAGGTGTTTCTATTCTAGATAGTAATAGAGAAAATAGTGCTTTTGAGATAGTAAAAACGAAATTTCACAGTAAAAATGGAGTATATCAGAATTATGGGTTAAAAATTTTTCCATAAAAAAAGAGGGCCCAGGAAAGCCCTAGTCCCTCTTCGTTCGTCAATTTTTAGTGGCACTTGGCTACAGCTTGGATAGCCGTGACAGGGCCAAAGCCCTCCAAGAGCCAATTTAAGTGTAGCACGTGTCAAGGTTGAAAGTCAATTAA
>CAYOIH010000014.1:0-17037 GCA_964404005.1 uncultured Candidatus Saccharibacteria bacterium | reverse complement strand
ACATGTTTTAAGTGCCTCATACTGTAAAGTATACCAGTGGCCAGTGCATTTTTTGACTATGTTTTTTATTAGTGATAAAATTAAATAAATTAGTAACTAAATTTATTTTTTAAAAACATGGAAAATAGAGAAAATAAAAATTTAGATAGTGCACAAGAAACAGAGGCGCAAAAAGCTTATGTTGAGGAATTAAAAAAAGCAGGGATTGTATCGCAAGAAGCTCCGCCCGAAGTTAAACCCGAAGAACAACCACAAGCGCCAGAACTCGAAGCTGAGGCGCCTAAAAAAATATCCAGAGAAGAAGAAAAAATTCAAGAAACTGTTGCTGCGTTAGAAAAACTGCATGAGGAGCATTTGGGGGTGAAAGAAACCGTTGAGCAGGAACCGGAAGTTGATGTGGAAAAAGTGCCGGAACTAAAAATAGCAGAGACAGAAAAAGACTATACGCCCAAAGAACGGTTGTTGGCGTTAAAAAGCGAGGTAGAAAGCTTGGGTCAAGAAATTGTAAAAGCAAAAGAGAGAAGAAAAAATATTTTGGAAAGCGGCTTTAAAGAAAAGAGCAAACCTGCGATAGAGGAAGTTAGAAAGCTTGAGGAGCAGGAAAAAAATATACTTAAAGAAATAGAAGAAGCGCGGAAAGAGGTTAAAAAACAGGCAGCCGAAACTCTATCTGCTCCGGATGTGATGAAAATGAGGCCGAGGGCAATATTGGAGAGTTTTAGGGATATTACTGAAAATGAAAAAGGAGAAAGTAGACATTTATTTAAGGAAAGGGATGAGATGGTGAAACAAAACATGGAGGCAAGAAAAATGAAAATTATACCCGGAAATAAAGCAGAAGAATACCGGGCAACACTAATAGCAAAAGAAGAAGTGAGAATTAATTCAGAAGAGCGCTCTGTTGCTATAGCCACTTGTTGGGAGCGGCTTTCTGCTAAACAAAAACAGCAGTTTGGGGCTCCTGATTCGCAGGGATTTCAAAATTATTTACAGGGAAAAAGGGAAAAGCTGGGAGTTCCTGAAGATGATTTTTATAATTTAGTCAGAGCCGGGATTGTGCCCGAACAGATGAAAAAAAGAGGAAGATTTATGGGCGCAATATTGGGCGACTTTAAGGTTATAGATTCGCGCTATCCTAAACCGTTGGAGATGTCTAAAGAAGAGTTCAACAAATTGACAGCCGGTTTGCAAAACGGGCGGGTAGAAGCTATAATGATGGCGGCAGAAAGGCATGCAGATAGAATGATAGAGGAAGGAAGGAAGGCGCTAAGAACCGAGAAAGATGTTTGCGCAAAAAAGATTATCGAACAAACAATTGCCGATTATAATTCAGAACAGCAGAAAGAACAAAAGGCTGAAATGGAGCGCCAAGTTCTAAAAGCAAAGCGCACGCCTAAGGTGTCTATTAAAGGAGAAAAAAAGAAAACCCCTGGAATAAAATTTAAACCACAGCCGGAAAGAAAACCTAATAGAAAGCCGAATAGGAAGCGCGCGAAAGATGGAGAGTCGGCCATAGCAGCCTAAAAATAAGTAATAAATAAAAAACAGCCCTTAATTAAGGCTGTTTTTTAATGTTAATTTTATTTACCTGCCCTGAGCCCGCCGAAGGATTAGGTCTCTAATTTCGGCCGCTCTTTCAAAGTCTAAATTTTTGGCGGCTATTTTCATTTCTTTTTCTAAAAGATTTTTGTCGTGAACCACAAAAAATTCTTCTGCAACACTTTCCTGTCCTGAGCGAGCGGAGCGAGTCGAAGGATTAGAAAATCCCCAATCTCTAATATCTGTAATTATTGTTTTTGGAGTAATTTTATTTTTTTTATTATAATCCTCCTGTATTTTTCTTCTTCTATTTATTTCATCGATTGCAGACTTCATTGAAAGGGTTATTTTATCTGCATACAAAATTACTCGCCCATTTATATGTCTTGCCGCCCTTCCCATTGTTTGTATCAAAGTTGTTTTGTTCCTTAAGAATCCCTCTTTGTCGGCATCCAGGATTGCGACCAATGAAACCTCCGGCAAATCAAGGCCTTCTCTTAAAAGATTGATTCCAACCAGTACATCAAATTTTCCTTCCCTGAAATCTTTTAAAATTTTTGGTCGTTCCATTGTTTTAACTTCAGAATGCAAATACTGGGTTTTAATCCCCTTTTCAATTAAATAGTCAGAAATTTCTTCGGCCAATCTTTTTGTTAAAGTTACAACTAAGGTTCTGCCTGCCCCGTTAAATTGTTTCGCTTTTAGCGAAACACCGCCTTCGGCGGATTTAACGGGGTGAATTTTTTTTCCTTTTATTTTTTTTTTTACTTCTTCGATTAAATCTTTGATTTGGTTTTCTGTTTTTCTTATCTCAATTAATGGTTCTAACAAACCGGTTGGTCGTATTAATTGCTCTACAATATTTTTTTCGGCTTTTTGCGTTTCAAACTCGGCGGGCGTGGCAGAAACATAGATTGTCTGTTTTTGCCTTTCTGCAAATTCTGTAAAATTGAGAGGTCTATTATCAATTGCTGACGGTAAGCGAAAGCCAAAATCAATTAATGTTTGTTTTCTTATTTTGTCCTGGATAGACATGGCTCTAATCTGAGAAATTGAAATATGAGATTCGTCGATAAATATTAATGAGCCATCAGGATTAAAGTAATTAAAATAATCAACCAAAGAAAATGGTGGTGATCCCGGCTTTCTAAATTCCATATGGCTGGAATAATTTTCAATTCCTTGGCACCTCCCGGTTTCTGTGAGCATTTCTAAATCATAATTTGTTCTTTGGTCCAATCTTTCCGCTTCCAGATTTTTTCCTGCTTTTTTCAGTTTTATTAATTGCCCTTTTAGTTCTAGCCTTATGTTTTCGATTGCAATCTTTAGTTTGTCTTGCGGAGCCACCCAAAAAGTCGCAGGAAAAAGCTTGTAGCTTGTACTTTGTGTTTTGTATTTTGGGTCTATGCCGGGCTTAGACCAGGAAATTTTTTCTATGGTATCTCCGTTAAACTCCACGCGGATTATTTTTTCTCCAGTGACAATATAGATTTCAACCATATCCCCTCTGACGCGAAAATAACCAGGTTTAAACTCCCCGCCTTGACTCGTCGGCGAGGCAGGAATATCATTTCTTTGATATTGCAGGTTTGTTAATAAAAATAAAAAATCTCTACGTTTTATTTTTTGATTTACATATATTTCCAAAGAAGTGCCTCCATAATTTTCCGGCGAGCCGATGTTATAAATACAAGAAACCGAAGCAACCACAATTACGTCTTTTCTTTGAGTTACATCCTGGACCGCGGCATGTCTTAATTTGTCAATTTCTTCGTTTATTTTTGCGTCTTTCTCTATATATGTGTCTGATTGCGGGATATATGCTTCGGGCTGGTAGTAGTCATAATAAGAAACAAAATAATGAACTGCGTTGTTTGGAAAAAATTCTTTGAATTCCTGGTAGAGCTGGGCAGCTAATGTTTTGTTTGGGGAAATTATTAAAGTGGGCTTTTGAATTTTTTGGATAACATTTGCTAAAGTAAAAGTTTTTCCAGAGCCGGTAACACCCAAAAGTACCTGGTCTTTAACCTCGGATTTTAAATTTTTGACTAGCCGTTTAATAGCTGTGGGCTGGTCGCCCTTTGGTTTAAACTTTGATTTTAGCTGAAAATCCATATAATATAGAAGTATGATATCTTATTTAAACGGAAAAATTATTTTAAAGGGCCCGACGACGGGCACCCCTAAGTTTATTATAGTGGAAGTGGCGGGTATTGGCTATAAGGTTTTTTTGAACCGGCAGAATCTATTAAAATTACCAGAAATCGGAGAAAATCTCAACCCCGCAAAGCCATCTGATGATGGCCGCGGGGTAAAGCTTTTTATATATCAAAATGTAAAAGAAGAAGCGCTGGATCTTTATGGATTTTTTACGTATGATGAGCTGGAATTTTTTGAAACCTTAATGGATATAAGAGGAGTTGGGCCAAGGTCTGCTTTAGATATTTCAGCTTTGGGTTCTTTAGATAAAATAAAAGACAGAATTTTAAAACAAGACGAGAAAATATTTGATGGAATTCCTGGCATTGGTTCTAAAAAAGCAATGACAATAATTTTAGAATTAACCGGAAAAATAAAAATGTTAGGTACAAAAAAGGGTTCGGCAGATGAAGCCGAAGATGCTTTAACCCAGCTTGGTTTTTCAAAACAGCAGGCGAAAGACGCATTAAGCCGAGTTTCCGGTTCTGTAAAAAATCCGGAAGAACGGATAAAACTTGCATTAAAAAATTTAGGAAAATAGAATTAGATGGATAAGCTTATTTTTTGGGGAGTTTTATTTATATTCATAGATTTGGCAGGATTTTATTTTGCATATTTGTATGGTCGTAAGACAAAGGAATTTAGATGGCGTGAATATATAGCGATAACTATTTTTCCGATTATCGGAGTTTTAGTTTTAACATATCTATTCGGCGCAAAAGTTTTTGCTTTGTTTATAGCCAGTTGTATAGTTGGATTTTCCTTAGAATATATTTTGGGGTTGGCTTACCATAAAACCCTGAACAAAAAGTTGTGGGAGTATAAACGCTTAAGTATAAATGGGTATACAAGTTTATTGAGTATTCCTTTTTGGGGCGTTGGGGGCGTTGCTTTTTGGTTCTTAGGTAAATTAATCGGGTTGTAATAAATGAATATTAAAGAATTTATTAAAAAGTTTATACCGAAGGGCTTATTAAGAGGATACCATTTTTGTTGGGCGCTTTTGGGCGCTTGTTATTTTGGTTTCCCGGGATATGGTAAAAAATTAAAAATTATTGGGGTTACCGGGACTAGCGGAAAATCAACAACAACAGATTTTATTACACTAATTTTAGAAGAATTCCCGCAAAATGGTTCCACCATCGCGGGGCAAGCCGGGAATAAAGTAGCTTCTATTTCTACAATAAGATTTAAAATCGCAGATAAAGAATGGGAGAATAAATATAAAATGACAATGCCGGGCAGATTCGTGATTCAGAAATTTTTAAGACAGGCAAAAAACGCTGGATGTAAATATGTTGTGTTGGAAGTTACGTCGGAAGGTATTAGGCAATTTCGCCACAAGTTTATAAATTTCGATTGCGCCGTTTTTACAAATTTATCGCCCGAACATATTGAGAGTCATGGAGGTTTTGGAAATTACAGAAACGAAAAATTAAAATTATTTAAAGCAACAAAAAATATTCACGTAATAAACACAGATGACGAAAATTCAAAATATTTTTGGGATATCCCCGCAAAGCAAAAAGCCGGTTTTTCAAGCAAGGATGCAGACAATTTCGACCTTAAATTAAATTTAATCGGAAATTTTAATATTTTAAATGCGTTGGCCGCAATATCTGTGGCAAAAGCCTATGGAATCAGTTTTGATGTTTGTAAAAAAGCTTTAGAAAAAGCAAGGGCGATTTCGGGCAGAATGGAGGTTATATCCGAGAGCCCAATTAAAATTATTGTTGATTACGCCCATACTCCAGACCAGCTGGAAGCGGTTTATAAGACTCTGGATTCCCGCTTTCGCGGGAATGACAGTGGAGGTCTAATTTGCGTTTTGGGGTCTTGCGGGGGCGGAAGAGATAAATGGAAGCGGCCGATTTTAGGAGAAATCGCCAAAAAATATTGTAAAGAAATTATTATCACCAACGAAGATCCTTATGATGAAAATCCAATGGAAATTATAAATCAGGTTGCAGAAACCGCCGGTCAAAATGCTCAAAAAATATTAAATAGACGAGAGGCCATAGAAACAGCTATAAAACTTGCTAAACCGGGGGAGATTGTTATAATCACAGGAAAGGGGTCAGAGCCATGGATGTGTGTGGAAAACGGACGTAAAATTCCATGGGACGACCGCCAAATCGTAAAAAACGCATTAATTAATACTAAATAAAATATGGCAGAACAACCACAAAACGTAAATCCGGAAACAGAGAATAATTCAGAAGAGGCAGCAGTAGCCGTTGTGAATGAGGCTGTGTCAAGTGCAGAGATTAGAGATGCTGTGGAAAATAATCCTCCTGCGGAAACCGTTTCAAGATTTCGTAAATTTTTGAAAGATAACTGTGGACAGATCACCGAAAAGGATCAGCTTGATGTGAGGGAAGCGCAATTAAATATTATTAGCGCCGGGAGTGGCTTGGTGCATTTTGTTCGCTGTTTAGCCGAGGCAGCTTTTGAGATTGCATATGAAACTGCAAAAAATAAAGGTAAAATGACAGCCGGAAAAGCGTACGAAATCACCAACAGGCGGCTTTCTCTCGACGCTAAAAAAGAAAAAAAATAATAAAATATGGTTAAAGATAAAAAGAATCCTTTAGAGAATTTGACAGAGGAACAGAAGGCGCTTGGCTTGAGAATTTTCGATTTGCTGCTGGCAAAAGCATTGAGGAAAATATACTCTAATCTTGATGAAAAAACCAGAGAAGATATGGATAAGGTATTTTCTTCCGGGAGCGATAAAGAAAAGGACGATTTTATAAAGAAAAATATACAGAAGTTTAAAAAAAATTTTAAAGAAGAAGCTAAAAAGATTGAAGAAGAACTAAAGAAAAAAATAGCAGATCAAATTCTTGTAGGGTAACGGCCGGAATTGCTTTTTTTTAAAATTTATGTTAGAGTATAAAAGACAGAGAAATCGTCTTTTTTTATTAAAAATAAAGTCTATGGAAAATAAATTATCGAAGTCGGTCAAAAAATTTATTCGCACACAGAAGGCGCAGATAAGGCGGCAATTTTTGGATGTAAAAAAACAAGAAGAGCTGATTAAAGAAATGTATAATAAACTTGATTTGTTTAAGTAATATTATGAAAATACAAGATATTTACAACCTAATGCTTAAAATGGGCACGGATTCCGATTTTAGGGGGAAAGACGGTGTGCAGAAGCTGTTGGACAGCAAAAGGAAAAAGTTCGATGCGATTTCTGAAAAAGAAAAACAGGAGTTTGATAAAGATGCCCTTGAAAACCCATATTTGGATTCCGGTATTTATAATATTTCTGATGATAAAGAGATTAAAAAAGTTTTAGTTGGGATAGATATCGGACCGGAGGAGATTTTGATTGCAAGAGAACTGGGAGATATTGATTTGGTTATTGCCCACCATCCAATGGGAAAGGGGTTGGCTCAATTAGCAGATGTTATGGAATTGCAGGCAGATGTTTATAATTATTACGGCGTGCCGATTAATGTTGCCGAAGGCTTAATGAAAGAAAGAATTTCGGAAGTTGCCCGGGGTGTTAACGCTTCAAATCACCAAAGAACGGTTGATGCCGCCAGGCTTATGAAAGTTAATTTGATGAATTCTCATACGCCATGCGATAATTTGGCTGCTAAATTTTTAAAGAATTTTATTGAGGGAAAAAATATTAACACAGTCGGCGAATTAATAGATGCTCTGAAGGAAATTCCAGAATATAAAGAGGCGATGAAAATAGGAGTTGGTCCTAAAATTTTTGTCGGTTCTCCAGATAACCGTTGCGGAAAAATAGCCATGGCCGAAATAACAGGAGGTACGGAAGGCTCTCCCAAACTTTACGAGAAAATGGCGCAAGCCGGAGTTGGAACTGTTGTGGGAATGCATATCTCAGAAGAGCACAAAAAAGAAGCAGAAGCTGCGAATGTTAATATTGTAATTGCCGGTCACATATCTTCTGATTCTTTAGGAGTTAATTTACTTATGGACGAATTAGAGAAGCAAGGAATAGAAATTGTGTCATGTTCAGGATTTACAAGATTCTCAAGAGTTGACATTTAGCTATTTTAGAATAAAATAACAATTATGAGGGGGTGAGGAGTTTATCTCCAAGGACATAATAGCTTGTAGCGAAGGAGGTAAAAGTATATATCTAAGTTCATTGTCCGAAGTTAGGCTCGAGAAACGGCCGAGATCGTTGCAAATTATTAACCCCCTCTTTAAAAACCATCCCCGCTTAGCGGGGGTGGTTTTTTGTTGCGAATCTTTAATCAGAAGAATTGTTGTGCTAATATAAGGCAAAGGTCATATATATTAATTAATAAATAATTTTAAAAATTATGGCTGTAAAAAAGAAATCGGCATCAAAACCCACCCGTAAAGCTGTTGTTAAAACTTCAGCCAAGGAGGGCAAATTAATAGGCAAAATTACCCATTATTTCTCTAATATAGAAGTGGCGGTTATTGAGCTATCGGCTCCGTTGAAAATGGGAGATACTATTAGAGTAGTCGGGGGGCAGGAAACTGATTTTGAGCAGGAAGTCGGTTCTATGCAGATTGACCACAAAGAAGTGAAGTCTGCCAAAAAGGGAGATTCTATGGGGATGAAGGTTGATGAAAAAGTCCACGAAGGATACAAAGTTTTTAAAATCTGAGGTCAGATTTTAAAAACTAAATTTCTAATTTCTAATTTCTAAACAATTTTTAAATTGTTAATTTTAAAATGACAGAGAATATACAAGAAAAAATTGAAGACAAGATTATAGATTGTATTAATTTAACCGCTGGCGGGCGACTGGTAATTTTTAAACCGGAAAAAAAGGGTTTTGAGGATTATTTGGCAGTGGGGAAAAAAGGAAATTACAAAGAAAAAGAAATATATTTTGAAATTATTAGCCTTGCCGGACAAGTAAGACTCAAGGGGCACCCCAGTAATTTTGTAAAAGATTTTATAAAAGACGATTTTCAGCCCAGCCAAAATTTTTATTTATTGTTTGTCTTTTTTAATGAGATCACACAAAAGATAAGTGACAATATCTGGCTGGTGCCATCTTTGTATTTTAGAGATGCCGCAGAAGTAGTAAAGTCGCAGGAAGGCGAAAATATATTAAGGTTTCAGGCGCCGACAGATATCAAAAACAAAAACGAATATTCAAAATTTATAGTGGACGCAAAAGAATTGGGCAAGTTGATTTTAGATGCCCTTGAAAGGGGTGGTGAATTTGAGTTTAAAGAAGCAGAATATGGCAGGCAAGGGGCGGTAAATTTGGACAGTTTAAAAGAGTTTCTGTGCGAAGCCCGAAGGAGCACTTATGCCGCAGGCGCCCCATCCATCGATAACCCGCGCCTTTTAGCATCCAAGCAGTTGGAATTTCAAAAAAGAGATTATTTTTACAGAGATATTTATTTTACAGGAGATAAAAAAATTATAGGACAGGAAATTGTGTATCAAAACTCAAATCCGGTGTGGGGTATGAGCTATATCGGAGATGCAATTGGTAAGCTGAAAACTAATTTTCTCAAAGAGTCGCTGTTAAGATTATCTGAAAGATGCCGATTTGGAGAAGTTTGTAAATATAAAAAAAGAGAGCTGGAATATCAAGATAATGGGCACGGCAGTTTGGAAGAATTTTTTGGCAAGGAGAAGATTTTTTTAGAAGGCAAAAATATTTATAAGTTAGACTACCAAGGAGGATTATTATAATGAAATTTTCAGCAGATTTTCATATACACTCAAAATATTCCAGAGCCACTTCGCCGTTGATGGATTTAGAAAACTTAGACAGGTGGGCAAATATAAAGGGAATAAAAGTTTTGGGCACGGGAGACTTTACTCATCCAAAGTGGTTTGGAGAAATAAAAGAAAAATTAAGCCCTGCTGAGCGGGGTCTTTTTCGACTAAAAGGAGTAGAATCTCCTACGCGTTTTATTTTGACATCAGAAATCAGCTGCATATACTCAAAAACCGGCAAAGTAAGAAAGGTTCATATTGTGATTTTCGCGCCATCGATAAGCGTTGTAGAAAAAATAAACTTAAAATTAGGCGAAATAGGAAATTTAAAAGCAGATGGCCGACCGATTTTGGGGCTGGATGCGAAAGAATTGGCGAAAATTGCTTTAGACGCCGATGGAAATTGTCTGGTGGTTCCGGCACACATTTGGACGCCATGGTTTTCTGTTTTCGGCTCGAAGTCCGGGTTTAATTCTTTGGAGGAATGTTTTGAAGAATACACAAAATATATTTATGCAGTTGAAACAGGGCTTTCTTCAGACCCCGCGATGAATTGGCGGTTGTCCCAATTAGATAAAATCACTTTGATTTCCAACTCAGACGCGCATTCGCTTCCTAAAATTGGAAGAGAAATAAATGTTTTTGATACAGAATTAAGCTACGAAGGAATTGCAACGGCAATAAAGACAAGCAACCCCACTTCGCCAAGGCTTCGCGGGGCAAGGTTTTTGTACACCATAGAATTTTTTCCGGAAGAGGGCAAATATCATTACGATGGCCATAGGTTGTGCGATTTAAGTTTGTCTCCGAAAGAATCAAAAAAATATAATAATATCTGCCCCAGATGCGGAAAACCTCTGGTAATTGGAGTGTTAAACAGGGTTGAGGAGTTAGCTGACAGGCCGGAAGGATTTGTGCCAGAAAATGCAATCCCGTTTAAAAATTTAATCCCATTAAACGAGGTAATCGCCGAATCAATCGGTGTTTCTGTGGCGGGGAAAGAGGTTTCAAAGCACTATAATAATTTAATAAAAAAGCTGGGCAACGAGTTTGAGATATTGCTGGAATCTTCGAGAAAAGAAATAGAGCAGGAATCGTCGAAGGAAATTGCAGAAGGAATTATGAGAATGCGCGAGGGTAAAGTTTGTGTTGAGCCGGGGTACGACGGCGTTTATGGAAAGATTAAAATTTTTGATAAAGTAGGCGCCGAAAGCGGGGGAAAAACCGATTTTAACCAGAAAACTTTATTTTAAGAGACGGGCCTTGGTCTAGGTTTCTCAAAAATTGTAATAAATGTTGACATTTTAAATGCAGTGGAATATTATTATACTATCCTCAAAAAAGGAAACGGCGTATAATAATAATAAACAAACAGACATGGATGGAAAAATTTTTTACACAACCAAGGCGAAGCTACAAGAGCTCCAAAAAGAGTACGATGAGTTTTTAGTTTTAGAGCATAAAAAATCCATAAGCCAGGAAGCGCCTAAAATTCTGGAGTCAGAAGATTTAAATCCGGAATTTGTGAGTTTCCAAGAGGACGTTGGTTTTTTAAGATCTAGGATTGACGAGCTAAAGAATATTTTAGACCACCACGAATTAATAAAAAATCCTCCAAGAGACAGGCGTGACGTTGTTGGTTTGGGAGCTAAAGTTAAAATAGATGTAGACGGCCAAAGGGATGAATTTGTTATTGTGGGAACACTTGAGGCAAACCCTGCTTTGGGGAAAATAAGTGATGAATCGCCGGTGGGCAGGGCTCTTTTGGGACACAAGGTTGGAGACGTGGTGGTTGTTTCTTCTCCGATAAAAATAGATTACAAAATACGAAATATAAAATACGAAATCAATTAATGAACCGGCAAGGAATATATTTCGTATTATTTTTATATGGATAAAATTATAAAATTTTTTTCAGAAGTCGGGAAATTAAAAGAAATGCCAAGGCGTGGCTGGGTTATAAGAGACGTTAAAAATCCGGAAAGCATAGCCGATCACACATTCAGAGTAGCTATTATGGCGTGGGTTTTGGCTGTGAAAAAAAATAGCAAAACTAATTTGGAAAAGCTTTTAAAAATGGCCTTGGTACACGATATTTGCGAGGTTTATTCCGGAGATACAACTCCTTATGATTCTGTTCTCCCCAAAGACAAGAAAAAAAGACAGGAGCTGTTAAAAACTTGGCCCAGATTTTCTGAAGCAGAGAAAAAAAGATTGGCAGAAAAAAAATATAAAAAAGAGAAAGCCGGACTTGAAAAGTTAATAAAAGAGTTACCACCGAAATTGAAGCAGGAAATGATGGGACTCTGGTTAGACTATGAAAGAGGAGCTAGTGTGGAAGGGAAATTTTTCAAGCATGCAGACAGAATAGAAAGTTTTTTACAGGCGTCAGAGTACTGGAGAAGCAATAAAAAACTTCCTTTAAAGCCGTATTGGATACAAGCAGAAGAGCTTCACGACGACCCAACACTATTGGAATTTATTAGGGAAATAGATAGAGAATTTCATAAAACAAAAAAGCCAAAAGAATAATGTTCACTCTAGACCTTATAGCTCAAATAGGCATAACAATCTTCGGAGTAAGCGCCATAATTTTGGTGGCAAGGAAAAATAAATGGGGGTTTGTACTGGGGATGCTTTCGTGCCCTTTCTGGTTTATTACTTCTTATATAAATCAGCAGTGGGGGGTATTTTTTCTAAATATCATCTATGCTGGCACGTGGATTTACGGAACATATAACTGGTTTCATAAAAAAGACAAAAAGATATAAAAGTTAATTTTACCCCGGAAGGGGTTTTTTGTTTAATTAAAAAGCAGTTATAGTATAATATATAAATATTATAGATATGAAAAATCAGGAATTGTCTAAAATATTTTTTGAGATGGCAGATCTTCTGGAAATGGAAGGCGTGAGTTTCAAGCCTTTTGCATATAGAAAAGTGGCTCTTTCTTTGGATAGCTTAAAGGAAGACGTTGGAGAAATATACAGAAGCAAAGGGTTGGAGGCTCTTCAGGAAATTCCTGGGGTTGGCGAGGGTATAGCTAAAGCCATAGAAGAATATCTAAAAAATGGGAAAATAAAAAGTTTAGCAGAACTTAAAAAAAAGTTGCCGATGAAGATTGATGAACTATCTAAGGTGGAAAGTTTGGGTCCTAAAAAAATAAAAGTTCTTTATGAAAAACTGGGAGTAAAAAATTTAAAAGATTTGGCAAAATCTGCTAAGGCGCACAAGATAGCTCCCCTCTTTGGTTTTGGAGAAAAAACAGAAAAAAATATCTTACAGGGTCTGGAATTTTTAAAACAAAGCAAGGGAAGATTTTTATTGGGAGAAATTATGCCGGCAGTAAAAATAATTGAAGAAAGGTTAAAAGCCAGAAAAGAAATAAAAGAAATTAGCGTTGCGGGCTCTGTACGAAGAAGAAAAGAGACAATTGGCGATATAGATATTTTAATTGTGTCGGACAATCTTAAAAAAACTGGTGATTTTTTTGTTTCTATGCCGGAAGTTAAAAAAATATGGGCCGAGGGTTTAACAAAATGTTCTGTCAGGTTTCGCGAAGGTTTTGATATTGATTTAAGAATGGTTCCGCAGAAAAGTTTTGGTTCAGCTTTGCAGTATTTTACAGGCTCAAAAGAGCATAATATCGCCACCAGGAAAATTGCCATTGAAAAAGGATTAAAACTTTCAGAATACGGAGTGTTTAAAAGTGAAAAGCAAATTGCCGGTAAAACAGAAGAAGAAGTTTATAAAGCTATCGGGCTTCCATTTATCGCTCCGGAAATGCGCGAAGACGACGGAGAAATCCAGGCCGCCGTTAAAAAAGAATTGCCCGTTTTAGTTGAGTTAAAAGACATAAAGGGAGATTTGCACTGCCATTCAAGTTTTGAGGCGCCGGGGCAAGATAGGAGTTCAATTGAAGAAATGTGTGAAAGGGCCATAGAAATGGGTTATGAATATATTGGGATTTCCGACCACACAAAATTTTTAAGAATTGAGAGTGGTTTAAACGAAAAACAATTATTAAAACAGCACGAAAAAATTAGAAAATTAAACTCAGAATTTGGAGTACAGAATAAAAAATTCAGGATATTGCACGGTTGTGAGGCGAATATTTTAAACGATGGCTCAATAGATATTAAAGATGAAGTTTTAGAAAAATTGGATTATGTTATCGCCGGGGTGCATTCTTCTTTAAAAATGCCAAAACAGGAAATGACGCAAAGAATAATAAAAGCGATGCAAAATCCAAATGTTGATATAATTTCGCATCCCACGGGAAGATTAATAGGTAGAAGAGATGAATATCAAATGGACTTTGATAAAATTTTAGAGGTTGCCAAAGAAACAGGAACGATTTTAGAAATTAATTCTTCTCCTTTGAGGCTGGATTTAAATGGCTTTAACATTCGCAGAGCGAAGTCTCGAGGAGTAAAAATGATTATAAACACAGACAGTCACAAAAAGGGGCAACTGGACTTAATGGAATATGGAGTTTGGCAGGCACGAAAGGGTTGGGCTGGAAAAGGAGATATTATAAATACTCTATCTGTTGAGGAATTGCTCAGGAGTTTAAAGTAGTATTGACCCTTTGTGCGCGCAGGGGTATTATTAGATAATATTTAATTTCTTACCAATTTACGAATATCTACCAATATACAAATAGTATATTGGTACTGATTAGTAAATTAGTAGCCTTTAAATGAATATTAAGTCACTCGTAGTTATAGCTGTTCTTGCAACAGCGATTTTTGGTTTTGGTGGAATAGTTAATGCTCAAAGCGCCGACGTGCAAGCGCAGATCGCCCAGCTTCAGGCGATGATTCAGTCTTTGCTCCAGCAAATCGCTACGCTCCAGGCTCAGCAAGGAGGCACAACGCAAACTTGGTGTCACACTTTTGATACTAACTTGGGATATGCAAATTCCGGTTCAACAGAAGTTGGTTATTTGCACACAGCTTTAGGTAAAGAAGGAATTTCATATTCTACCGATAGCGGAAATACATATAGCGAACCAACAATGTCCGCCGTTGTCCAATTCCAGCAAAAATATTCTATTACTCCCTTAAGTGGATATGTAGGGCCATCTACGCGAGCAAAATTAAATTCATTGTACGGATGTTCAATAACTCCGAACTGCTCAACTTTATATTGGTTTGATAGCAGTAATACAACTTGCTCTGCTCAAAAACAATTTTGTGGAGTTTATATGTATCAAGGGTTGCACACATACCAGACACAGCAAGAATGTTTTAATGGGGTGGCAAAATACCAAATAACCTGCACCCCAAATTGGACGTGTAGCTGGGGGCGTGTATAAATGGTTATCAGCAACAAAAAGCAATTGATTCCAATAACTGCGGACAGATAGGAGTTTTGCCAATTGCTTGCCCCACTTTGGTTCAAGCTTGTACTCCTTCTGCCCAGCCGACTTTAACATTTGTTTCAAGCAATAACACTTATACTTACAACACAACAACTCCTGCAAATAGTGTTGCTACCGGCGTGCTCACTTTCAAGATAAAATCTAATGGAGGTAATATATCGCTAATAACTTCAGACAATGTTGTGGCCCAGGTTTGTGATATTAATGGCAATTGTACATCTGCAGGGGTATCTAAAAATGTTACTGTTTCGCCAAACCAAAGCATCCCGGATGGCGCAGAAGCAACTGTGACAGTTAGCGCATCTTACACGGGAGGGTCAGGATATATTTATTTTAAAATTAGTGAGATAGACTGGACGATAAATGGAACAATAACTCGCCAAACATCTGGATTAGATAGCTACAAGACGCCGGCTGTATATACTTTTGGTGGCGTAGCCACTCCTACAATTACCGTCACTTCGCCGAATGGAGGAGAAAATTGGAAAGTTGGTGAAACACATCGGGTAACTTGGGCGTCTCAAGGAATAAGCTCTGTTTATATTTATATTGAAAATCGCAGTCAAACCACTGGGAGCGGTTCTGCAAATTATATTACCCCTGGCGGATTAACTGCCATTTCCGCTGCGCAGGGTTATTATGATTGGACAATAACACAACAGCAACTACCTGTTGGCGATGCCAGCAAATATAAAATATATATCGTTGATAGCGCCACAAATGCGGCAGCATCGCCAATCATGGATTATGGGAATGATTATTTTACAATTTCTGCGGCCATAACAACGCCGTCAATTACTGTCACTTCGCCAAACGGAGGGGAAAATTGGAAGGTTGGTGAGACACATAATATCACATGGACTTCTTCAAATTTTGGAAGCATGGGCGTTTCTATAAATTTGCTTAATCCAGGTGCCACGGGAGCCGCGTATTTAAAAAATATTGCATCAAACTTACCGAATACTGGCACTTATCAATGGACAATTCCTTCTAATATTTCTGGGGGAACCTATAATTTAATGTTGGTTTCTTCTGGAGGGGTAGCGGTTCAGGATTACAGTGACAATTATTTTAATATCACTGTGGTTTCAACAACCCCATGTTTAAATGGCTCGGGCCCATTATTGCCCGGGCAGACGCGCTGCAGCACCACTGTTCCGTCATTGCCTGGAGCTTATAACTATAGTAACAGCAGTTTGGCGTCAATTTCTCATGCGCTTGCAAAAATAGTGGCGGAAATACAAGCAATGTTAAACAAATAGCTAATTATTAAAACCAGCCCAACTGCGGGGCTGGTTTTGTTTTTATATAACTGATACAATAATTCAATAAAAAACATGCCAAGGGAAAAGTCAGCAGGAGCAATAATTTACAGAAAAGAGTCAGGTAGTATTTATTACCTGCTTTTGCATTACACGCCATCTGAATCTGGAAAGCATGGTCATTGGGGATTTGCAAAAGGACATGTTGAAAAAGATGAAAGCGAAGAAGAAACGGCAAGGAGAGAGGTCGCTGAGGAAACCGGTATTAAAGATATAAAAATAATTCCCGGATTTAGAGAGCAGGAAAAATATTTTTTTAGAAAGGTTTATGGCCTAAAAGGCGAAGCAAGGAAGAAAGCGCCATGGGTTTTTAAGTTAGTTACTTTTTTTGTGGCGGAAACAAAAACTAAAGAGATAAAAATATCTGACGAACATATTGGGTTTTTATGGTTGTTGTATGACGAAGCAATCAAAAAAATAAGTTTTAAAAACTCAAAAAAGTTATTGGGTAAGGCAAATGATTTTATCACCAAAATATAGAAATTAGTAAAACAAAAAACCACCTTGCTGGGTGGTTTTTTTGAATGCTTACTTTTTTGCTTCTTCTATAACCTTTATAAATATTTCCGGATAATCATTTGCCAATTCGGACAAAACTTTCCTGTCTAACTCTATTTTATTTTTCTTTAATCCGTTTATAAGTCTGCTATATGTAATGCCGTTTTGCCTGGCTAACGCATTTATTTGTATATTCCACAAATTTCGGAATGTTCTCTTTTTGTTTTTTCTGTCCCTATATGCGTATGTCCATGCATGCCTTAACGCGTCTTTGGCTAATTTAAATTTAGATTTTCTTCCGTACTGAAAACCCTTGGCATGCGCCATTAAATGTTTCCTGTGCTTCCTGGATTGTACAGCTCTTTTTACTCTGCTCATATCTATTTAGTTAA
>CAYOIH010000013.1:0-17440 GCA_964404005.1 uncultured Candidatus Saccharibacteria bacterium | reverse complement strand
AGAGGCAAAAAATCAATTAATAGACTGTAAACTATGTTCAGTGGCTTGAACAGAAAAACGCCGCCCGGTTAAGAGCGGCGATTCTTTAATTTACTTTGACGCTTCGTAGCTTCTCCATGCTTCCGCGACTTTTGGAGCTGATGCATCCAAAAAAGCAAGAATTTTTTCTCTTATGTCTGTAACCTGGATCTCGTCTGCGCCGGCTGTTGATTCCCGCACAGAGGCCACTGCTTTGTCGGTCAAAGCCACCGTCTCTTCTTCGGTAGGGCCCGCTTGGAATGCAGCCATGCTGACTCCGTGTTTTATTTTGTCGGCGTCAAACGGTTCTTTCGAGCCGTCTTTTTTTATTACAATATTAGCCATAGTGTTTTTAGTTTTTTATAATAGAACCGACCCTTTCTGCTATTAGTTTAACATCCAAATAAAATAATTCAAAATTCCGGCGAAAGAAACCCATAAAATATACGGAAGCAGAAACAGCGCCGCGATTTTAGAAACCCTGTAAAAATTCACGATCGTAAAAATTATGGCAAACCAAAGCATCAATAGTTCAAAAAAGGCGACCGCAGGAGAATGCGCGCCAAAAAATATTATAGACCACAAAGCATTTAACAACAGCTGAAAAATAAAGATTAAAATTATATTGGCTTTCTGCCATCGGCCTTCCAGTAATTTTTTAGACCACGAATTCCATGGCTTGACGCGCTTAAAATTAATTTCATTTTTTACTTTCCATTTTTCTAACCATACTATATACAAAGCAATACCCATCAAAATAAATATGATTGTCCACACTGGACCAAAAAGCCAATTGGGCGGATTAAAGCCCGGCTTGTTTAAATTTTTATACCACGACCCGATTGACGGCACAGTAAAAAAAGAACTAACGATCCCGGCTAATTCGCAAATTATTATGCTTACAAAAAATTTAATCGCCTTATTGAAGTTCATCTTATTCTATTTTTATTTTAACTTTTTTAAAATAAACAAGCAATCCGTTAATCTAATTTTATAATTTTTTCCCAAGGAAGATTTTCTTTTCCAAAGTGGCCGTATGCCGCTGTCTGTTGATAAATTGGCCTGCGTAAATCCAATCTTTCAATTATGGCTTTTGGTCTGAAATCAAATTTATTTTTAACAAGCTCCGCCAGGCTTTCTCCTTTTTCATTTATTGCTTCTACCATTAAGGGTTCCGCTTTGCCAATTGCATAGGCCACAGAAACCAAGCATTGTTTTGCGTGTCCATTTGCAACTAAATTTTTTGCAACAAACCTGGCCATATACGCGCCCGACCTGTCAACTTTTGTAGGGTCTTTGCCAGAAAAACATCCTCCACCATGCGGAGCCAGCCCGCAATAAGTGTCAACCATAATTTTTCTGCCGGTTAAGCCGGTGTCTGCCTCAAATCCTCCTTGCACAAATCTGCCGGTGGGGTTTACAAGAATTTCAATTTGCGAAATGTCGCCAATAATAGGTTTTATTAATTTTTCGGTAAGTGTTTCTTTAATTTCCTCGAGCGATACTTTTTCATCGTGCTGAGTGCTGACCAAAACTGTTTTTATAACTCCGTTAAAAACTGTAATTTGCGTTTTTCCGTCGGGTTTTAGCCACAAAATTTCTCCGCTTTTTCTTAGGTTTTCCAAACCTTTTGCCAAAGCGTGAACTTTTACAATAGCTAACGGTAAAAACTCGGGAGTTTCATTTGTGGCAAATCCATACATAATTCCCTGGTCGCCCGCTCCGCCAGTGTCAACGCCTTGCGCGATATCCGGAGATTGTTGTACGACATTTATTAAAAATTTTAGTTCCTGATTATAACCGGCATCTTTATAAACCTTTTTTGCAACTGCCTCATAGTCAACTTTTGCATTTGTGGTTACTTCTCCGCCCACAACAACAAATCCGTGCCCGCCGAAAGATTCAACGGCAACTCTAGACATTGGATCTTGTGCCAAGCACGCGTCTAAAACCGCGTCAGAAATCTGGTCGCAAATTTTATCAGGATGGCCAGACGTTACACTTTCTACTGTATAGGTTTTAGGTATAAACATTTTTTATAAATTTAATAATATTAAGCGCAAAATAAAACTTCTCGGCGAAAAGAAGATTTTTAAAATTTATCTTTCCCCCGCGGGTTTGGATTTGACACCTTTTGTTTTCTAACAATGGTTGTCGGCAGTATCAACGGGCCAATTCCCTACTCTGCACTCTAGATAAGATATTAAGTTTTACTTTTTATACTATTTCTAAAATATTACTTCAAGTGTGAATAACTTTTTTTAATAATAGTGGGCCCGGAAGGAATCGAACCTTCGACCTCTGTCTTATCAGGACAGCGTTCTACCACTGAACTACGAGCCCAAGTCTAACGGGGCAAGCTGAACTACGAGCCCATATTCAAAGATTTTAGCAAAAAAAATGGACAATTGCAAATGTGAAGCAAATAAAAGGCCATCTTAGAGTAGACGGCCCTGCGTAACGACGGGTCACCAAGCAGTGACCATAATTTCTGCCGCAACGGCAAAAAGAGAAAATTGGGAAAGAGCGTAAAAGACGGACAGGGCAGAGGAAACTTCGGCGATGTGTGATACTACTTTGCGTTGCAGAACGGGCGACAAAAAAAGATTCTTATTGGCTTTCGTGGTAAGTGGGAGAATCCTTTCTTGGCGCTAATGAGAAACACCTGCCTATATTTCAACGATCAAACGTCACTACCACCTGGATTAACGGCTACTACGAGCCGGACCATTTCTCTTCGTCCGATTATAAGGGACGAGTGCGGTAATGCTCTGCCAACTGTCCGGGAAATTGTCCGCTTAATCTAACCATGGTAGATTTATTAAAATGGACAATTTTCTAGACAGTTGCAATTTCAAAGAACTATATTTTATTTTATTGAAAAAATAGAAGCCTGTCAATCGTTTTATATCCACAGGCACTCGTTAAAAACAACTCATAAAATCGGCTCCAATTCTTCAGCACAACCTAAAATTTTATTCTCCTGGAAATGATTTCCTATTATTTGCAAACCAACCGGCAAACCATCTTTTGTTTTTCCGGCGGGTAAGGATAATCCTGGCAAGCCCGCTAATTTTGAAGGAATAGTATAAATATCAGCTAAATACATCGTGAGAGGATCGTCTAATTTTTCGCCCAACTTAAATGCCGGAAAAGGAGAGACCGGACAAAATATTAAATCAACTTTTTCAAAGGCTTTGGCAAAATCATGACGAACCAATTGTCTAACCTCTTGGGCTTTTTTATAATAAGCATCGTAATACCCAGACGACAAACAATATGTTCCAATCATAATTCTGCGCTTAACTTCAGCCCCAAAACCCTGCCCTTTACTTTTTAAATATACATCTAATAAATCTTTACCCGGCACAGACAAACCGTATTTTATTCCATCAAACCGCGCCAAATTAGCCGAGATTTCTGACGGCCCAATAATATAATAACAAGCCAAAGCAAACTCTGTGCTTGGCAAGCTTATTTCTACAATTTTTGCGCCGGCATTTTTGGCTTTTTTAATGGCGCTTCTAATTATCTTTTCAACTTCCGGCTCTAACCCTTTGGCGAAATATTCTTTTGGTACGCCGATTTTGAAACCCTTTAAACCAACTTTCGTTTCCTCAAATTTATATTCAACAGAAGTTGCGTCCATTTTATCTTTTCCGGAAATCGCTTGAAAAACTGTTTCCACATCTTCAACGGTTTTAGCCATGGGCCCAATTTGATCAAGCGAAGAAGCGTGCGCAATTAATCCATATCTTGAAACAGCCCCATAAGTTGGACACAGCCCAACAACTCCACAAAAAGAAGCCGGCTGTCTTATTGATCCACCAGTATCAGAACCCAATGTATAAATTGCCTCATTGGCGGCCACAGCTGCGGCAGATCCGGAAGAGGTTCCTCCGGTAACCCTGGTTTTGTCGTACGGATTTTTTGTGGCGCCAAAAGCTGAAGTTTCTCCCGACGCACCCATTGCAAACTCGTCTAAATTTGTTTTTCCTAAAATAACAGCCCCGGCTTCTTTTAATTTTTTAATAACTGTTGCATCGTAAGGAGCAATATAATTTTCTAAAATTTTTGAAGCCGCGGTGCACCTTTGTCCCTCAACCATAATTGCATCCTTAATGACGCATGGAATTCCGCAAAGCATCCCGAATTCACCTGTTAAAATTTTTTTATCAGCTTCCTCAGCTTGCGTCAACGCCAAATCTTCTGTAACAGATATAAAAGCATTAAGATCACTTTTCTTTATTTTTTCCAAATAAGCTTTTGCTAAATCAATAGAAGAAAACTCCTTTTTTTTAAGGCCTTCGTGTGCTTGTTTAATTGTAAACTCTGTTAAGTCCATTAAAGAATACTTTTTACCTTAATATAGTCATCTTTTTTATCAGGAGCGGCGCCAATTAATTCGTCTGCAATATCGTGACTTGAAGTGATTTCATCTTTCCTGGTGGCCCTCAAATCCCCCTCTATCTCCACCGCTTTTTCGGGCTTTGGAGCTTTTTTTAATAAATCAAAATAATCTAAAATTTCCGACAGATCTTTCTGCATTTTTTCTGTTTCCTTATCCGATAATTCCAACCGCGCCAATTTCGCAATGTGTTCTACCTCCTCCTTAGAAATCATCATTTTTAATTTTAGCTGAACGCCTCCCCTTCTTCGTCTTTAGACATAACATCTGCCAAAGTCTCAATATTTTCCAAGGCAATACCCGCACCCCTAACAACCGAGGTTAAAGGGTCATCAATTATTTTACACGGCATTTTGGTTTCCCTTGAAATTAAAGTGTCAAGCCCCTTTAGTAACGATCCTCCGCCTGCCAAATAAATCCCGTTGGACATTACATCGGCCAATAATTCCGGCGGAGTTTCTTCAATCGTTGTTTTAATCGCCGCAATAATTTGTTTTACCGACCTGTCCAGCGCTCTTTGAACGTCGTCATTAAAAATTACAACTTCTTCCGGCAGGCCCGTAACCAAATTTCTCCCGCGCATCGGCATTTCTTTTTTCTCTTTCAACGGCATTGCCGAACCTATATTTATTTTTATCAGCTCTGCTGTTCTTTCTCCAATTAAAAGCTTGTACTCTTTTTGCGCAAATTGCACAATATCATCATTCATCTTGTCTCCGGCAATTCTCAAACTTTTGAAAGTTACAATCCCTCCCAAAGATATAACCGCCACTTCTGTCGTTCCTCCGCCGATGTCAACAATAAAGTTTCCGCCCGCTTCCTGAATCGGCAGCTTGGCACCTATGGCAGAAGCCAAGGGTTCTTCAATTAAAAACACTGTTCTTGCGCCGGCATTTTTCGCCGCGTCTCTCACCGCCTTTCTTTCAACCTCTGTAACTCCGCACGGAATGCCTATAATAACCCTCGGCAAAAAACCCAAACCAAACATTTTCTTTCCGGATACGGCCGATTTTTCTATGAAATACCTTAACATCTGCTCGGTTACTTCAAAATCAGAAATCACTCCGTTTACCAATGGCCTGGTGGCAGAAATGTAAGCTGGCGTCCTGCCAACCATTTTCTTTGCCTCTTCTCCTATCGCCAAAATCTGGCCTGTTTTATTATTTACGGCGACAACAGATGGCTCGTTGATAATTATCCCCCTGTCTTTTACGTAAACCAAAGAATTGGCGGTACCCAAATCAATCGCCATATCGATCGATAATAATGAAGATAATTTTTTGAACATTACTTTAAAAATTTCTGCAATTGTTTTATTTTGACCAGCTTTGATGTATTTTTGTTCCTTCCTTTCAGCTCAACAGAATTTTTAGCCAAAGTTTTTTCTGAAATAATAATTCTGTAAGGAATGCCTATCAAGTCCGCTTCAGCGAATTTTTCTCCGGCTGTCTTGTCCTTCCTATCATCATATAATACCTGAATATTTTCTTTTTGCAATTCTTGATATATTTTCTCTGATGTGACTTTAACTTTTTCGTCTAACCCAAGCTGAATTAAATGTGCTGTAAATGGAGCGATTTCTTTTGGCCAAATAATCCCCTTTTCATCGTAATTGGCCTCAACAATTGCTCCCATTACCCTTGAAATCCCCATACCATAACACCCCATTATTACGGGCTTCTCTTGTCCGTCTTTGTCTTTAAATTTTAAATCAAACGGTAAAGAGTATTTTGTTCCAAGCTTAAAGATGTTTCCAACCTCAACTGCTGGGGTGCCCTTTGGGTCGTCTTGAAAACTATCTGAGCTACAATTTGGACACACCGGAGTTTCATCTTTTATTTCTTTATTAATCGCTGTTTTGCATTTATTACAGATATAGATTGTGTCTTCTCCGGCAGGCGTAACCATTTGGAATTCATGCGAATATTTTGAAAAAGTTCCACCTGAAGCCAATGTTAAATAAGTTTCCTTCCTGATGCCTAATTCTTTAAAAATATTAAAATAAACCTTTATTATCTTATCATAATATTTATCCTGGTCTTCTTGCGTTGCGTGGAAGGAATACATATCCTTCATTAAGAACTCCCGAGTTCTCAAAATCCCTGATTTTGCCCGCAATTCGTCCCTAAATTTTGTCTGAATTTGAAAAACCGAAAAAGGCAAATCCCTGTAAGACAAAACATTTTTTTGGGCCAGCGGAGAAACAACTTCTTCGTGCGTGGGACCCAAAGCATATTCTTTATCTCCTGATCCAAAAACTTTAAAAAGAACATCAAAATTGTTCCACCTTCCGGTTTTTAACCAGTTTCCTTTTGGTTGTAAAACCGGCATTAAAATTTCCTGTCCGCCTGCGCTTAACATATTTTCCCTTATGATATTTTCAATATTTTTCAAAACCCTGAATCCCAAAGGTAAAAAAGTGTAAACACCAGCCATTAACTGGTCAATAAACCCGGCGCGCGTTAACAAATCATGAGAAATTGATTCTACGTCGCTTACCTTATTTTTTATTGTTTTACAAAATAATTTTGATTGCAGCATATTTTTTAAAAATAATTTTTATATTTTACTTTTGTAAACTTGCCTTTAAAAAATCTATAAAACGCGGGATATCAAATCTTACTGTTATAAAAAGAGACAAAGTAATCAATATTATAAAACACGTAACAGTGATACCCTGTTCTACTTTTACTGAAACTGGTTTGCCTTTTATTTTTTCTATCAATAAAAAAACCAATTTTCCTCCGTCTAAAGCCGGTATGGGAAACAAATTAAAAATAGCTATAAAAACAGAAATCATTCCTATAAAATACAAGAAAAATCCTATTCCATAACTTGCGGCGTTGGCTAAAAATACAGTGATTCCAAGAGGTCCCGCAAATTCCGCTCCCTGTGGCGCGCCTTTGCCGGCTATTAAAGTTGCAAAAGTAATATACAATCCTTTCAGCGCGCTTACGGTTGTCTGCCAAGTATAAACTGCTCCCTGAATTGGAGCTGAATACCACGAAGTTTTTTTAATAAGAGTCGCCATTCTTTCCAAACCAATTCCCACCGCGCCCTGGCTCGTCGGCGGATTTATCCTTGGCGTCAAGCTTACATTAAAATCTTGGGTTGCCCCATGGGTCGTTCTATTAATTGTTAATGTTATTTCTTTTCCTTTATTGTCGCCTGTAATTTTCTGGAAGTCTGCAATTTTATTTATTTTTGTGTCAACTCCTCCAACACTAATATTTTTTATTGTATCTGCGGTCTTTAATCCTGCCAAACTTGCCGGAGAATCCGGAGACACAGAAATTATTTTTACCCGAGGGCTAGTTAGTCCCTGTACGTCACTGTCACCCACGGGAAGGTCAGTTCCCATCGCAAAAACAATAGAAAAAATAATTATTGCAGCCAGCCAAAATGCCGCAACTCCGCCGATGATAATTAAAACCCTTTTCCATATCTTAAGACTGGTAAAACTTCTTAAATCGTCCACTCCGCCTTCTTCGCCGTAAATTTTTACAAAAGCACCCAGTGGCAAAAGATTTATAGAATAAATTGTGTCGCCTATTTTTTTGCCAAAAATTCTTGGCGGATACCCGATTCCGAATTCTTCGACTCTTATGCCAAATTTTTTAGCTATAATAAAATGCCCGAATTCGTGAATAATCATCAGGACAATTAAACTTAAAAAAGCTACGGCTAAAATTAAAATTGTAGATATCATTAAAATATTTCTATATTAATTCGTTTTTCTTTTTTTCCACCAAACTCTTCATTTTTTCCTGGTATTCGTCAACTACTTTTTGCAATTCGTCTTTTCCTCGGAATTTATCGTCTTCTGAAATTTCTTTTGCTTTCTGCGCAGCCTGTATTTTATTCCAAGCATTTTCCCTCTCTCTTCTTATCACCTGCTTTGTTTGTTCTGCTTTTTCGTTTAAAACCTTGCCCAAAGAAAGCCTGTATTCTTCCGTAAGCATCGGCAGATTCAGTCTGATGATATTTTTATCAACAGCGCAAGACATTCCCAGCCCCGACTGCTGTATAGCTTTTTCTATCGGCTCTATGTACGAAACATCCCATGGCTGTATGACTATCTGGTTTGTGGAAGGCGTAGAAATCGCGCCGAGCTGCTTTAACGGAAATTTTTGCCCAAAAGCATTAACTTCTATATCTTCAACCAAAGACGGACTGGCTCTCGATGTGCGGATTTTCGCCAATTCGGCCTCTAAGAATTTAAACGCCTTGTCAAACTCCGGCTTTACTTTATCTATAAATTCTTTATAACTCATATTTTATGTTTCCATTAATAATATTTCTAAGGATAATTTTGGATTAGCGTTTGTAAAAAGTATTTTATTATTTATATCTTCCGTTAAATTTATAATATCCTTTATTTTTTGTATTGAATATTTTTTGGAAACTTGCGTACTTGTTTTTTCTATCCCAACTTCTGACAGTAATAAATTTCTGAAATACTTCTGTATTACCTCTAAAATTTCGCCAAATTCTTGCTCTTCAAGATCTAAAGATTTTGCATATTTAAATTTGTCGGCAAGATTTGAATTAATTACTGGAATCAAATCCTTTAAAATTTCCTGCTCTTTTTTTGTTCTTTCCGGGTTTAGCGGTAATTCATTGGGCCGGAAAAATTTTAGTGTCTGGCATCTGGAGATTATTGTTCCTAAAAGCATATCGGGCTTGGAAGAAATTAAAATCAAAAGCGTTTTTCCTTTTGGCTCTTCCAGGGTTTTTAAAAAACAACTTTGGGCTTCCTGGTTCATTTTTTCAGCATCGTCTACCATCACTGTTTTAAAAGACCCGTAATACGATTTATAGCTTAAAAAATTCTGGACTTCTCTGATTTGTGAAATATCTATTTCACTTTTATCGGATTTTTTGTTTATTATTTTAAAATCCGGAAAACTGTTTTTTTCTATCATCTGACAATTTATACACTTTTGGCAAGGTTTCCCATTCCCCGATAGACAATTCAGTAATTTTACAAATTCTATAGCAAAAGTTTTTTTTCCTATTTCTTTGGCTCCTGTAAATAAATACGCGTGGGAAAGCTGGTTCTGCTCAAGCTTTTTTTTTAGCAGCTCCCACTGTTTTTTATGCCCAATCAACATCAGTTTACTATTTCTTGCTCATTACAACTTTTTTATACTCTTCCAAATTCTCAAGAACCGTGCCTGTTCCTTTTACCACGCAAAAAAGCGGTTCCTCGGCCACAAAACACGGTACGCCGGTGCTTTGGGCAACCAGTTCGTTAATCTTGGGCAACAGCGATCCTCCGCCCGCCATAATAATTCCCTTATTCATTATGTCTGCAGAAAGCTCCGGCGGAGTTTCCGCCAAAACGTGCTTTACCGCCTGCATAATTTCAGCCAGCACATCTGATATGGCTTCGCAAATTTCGTTGTTGGATATTTTAATATTTCTTGGAAGGCCCAAAATCAAATCCCTGCCCTGTATCTCTAAAAATTTCAATTCTTTTTGGGGAAGCGCTGTGCCAATTTTTATTTTTATCTCTTCTGCTGATTGGGTTCCTATGGCCAAATTATATTTCTTTTTTATATATTCTGTTATCGCCGCATCAATCTTATCTCCGGCAACCCTTACGGAATGCCAAGTTACAATTCCCCCAAGAGAAATTACCGCCACCTCCGAGGTGCCTCCGCCGATATTGATAATCATGTGCCCGGAACAAGAATTAATGGGAATGCCGGCTCCTATGGCGGCTAATATGGGCTCTTTGGCAACGTAAGCTGACTTTGCCCCGGATGAAAGCGCCGCCTCAATTACGGCTCTCCTTTCTGTGCTGGTAATCCCCGCCGGCACCGAAAGAACCAACTCCGGCTTAAAGAATTTTAATCCGGTGCTGGTCTTGTTTATAAAATAGCGTATCATCGCCTGCGTAACCCTGTAATCAGCAATAACGCCATCTTTTAACGGCCTATAAACTTTTATGTCTGCGGGAGTCCTGCCTATCATTTCTTTAGCGCCCTCACCCACTGCTAAAATTTTATTTTCAGTTAAAGACACCGCGACAACAGACGGCTCATACAAAACAACTCCCTTGCCCTGAACATAAACAAGAGAATTGCATGTGCCTAAATCAATCGCAATTTTATTATTAAACATGTTTCTTATTTTACTCTTTGTATATCTGCTCCCAGTTTTTGTAAACGCTCTTCTATTTTCTCATATCCTCTGTCAATTTGAAATACATTTTCAATTGTTGTTTTCCCTTCTGCCGAGAGTGCGGCTATTACCAAGCATGCTCCGGCCCTTATGTCCCAAGAATCAATATGCGCGCCGGAAAGTTTAGTCGGACCGAACACAAACGTCCTGTGGGGATCTACCATTTCAATATCGGCCCCCATTTTTTTTAACTCCTGGATATAATTAAATCTGTTTTCATATAAAGGATCGTGCACTAAACTTTTACCTTCAGCTGAAATTAAAAGAGGAATTATTATCGGCAATAAATCTGTTGGAAAACCCGGATACGGAAGCGCCTGCACTTTTACCGCTTTAAGATCTGGAGAATAAGAAACTGTAACGCAATTCTCGCCCCTTTTCATGTTAACCCCCATCTCCTCAAGTTTTGCTAAAAATAAATCCAGGTGCGACAGGTCAACTCCGGTCACCTTAATTTTCCCGGGAGCCATAGCCCCAATAACTATAAAAGTCCCCGCCTCAATAGGGTCTGGAATTACACTATGATTGCATCCATGCAGTTTTTCAACGCCCTCAATTTTAATTGTGTGCGTGCCAAGGCCTTCAATTTTCGCTCCCATTTTCAAAAGCATTTCTCCCAAATTCTGGACATGCGGTTCTGCTGCAGCTCCCTTTATAATTGTTTGGCCTTCAGCTAAAACGGCCGCCATCATTACGGCCTCAGTAGCTGTTACGGAAAATTCCTCCAAAACGATTTCTTTGCCTATTAATTTGTCGCAACTAACTTCGTAAACATCATCTCGCCTTTCGATTTTCGCTCCCAGTTTTTCTAACGCATTTAGTTGGATAGAAATAGGCCTTAGTCCTATTCTGTCTCCGCCGGGCGGAGGCATTTTAAAATTTTTGGGCGAACCGTAAAACTGGGTCCTTGCCAGAAGTGCGCCAAAAAATAATACTGAAATCCTTGTCTTTGAAAATTTTTCAAAATCCATTTTTCCCACTTCGGCCTTTTCGGCTTTTATTGTAACTTTTTCCTCGCCTATTTTTTCAACGCCGACTCCCATACTTTTCAATATATCTAAAATATGTGAGATATCATCGATAAAAGGAATATTATCTATAATACACTCTTCTTCTGTAAGCAAAGAGGCCACAAGCGCCGGGCCTGCAGCATTTTTTGAACCCCTGACTTCAATTTCTCCGCTTAAAGATTTTCCGCCGTTAATAACAAACTTATCTGCCATAATACTATTATCCTAATCTAAAAAAATAATCTTTGCAACCCCCCGAAAAAAGTGGAAAAAATCACGGCTTTGTGCTAATATACCGTAATCATGAAGAAAAAAATTCGCCTGATAATACTGCTTGTTTGCGTGGTCTGCTTTTTTGTTGCAGCCCCGGTTTTAGTGCTTTATTCCATGGGATACAGGGTTGATTTTGCTAAAATGAAAATTACAGCAACCGGAGGCATTTATGTAAGAACATTTCCCATAGCAGGACAAATTATTGTCGACTCTAAAATCTCGGGAAAACCCAACATTTTTTCAAACTCGTTTTTTATACAAAGCCTGCTGCCGAGTCCACACACTGTTTTGGTTAAAAAAGACGGCTACTACGATTATTTTAAAACCATTCCCGTTCAGGAAAACCAGGTTACAAAGTTAGAAAATGTGCTCCTATTTAAAAAAATACTAACCTTCGGAGAGCTTGCCGACAAGGTTGATTATTTTTCCGTAGCCCCAAATAACCAAAATTTTACCACCGCAACCGTCGGGGCGAAAGATATAACCTTCAGTTATTTTTCCTTTGACGCGATTGGACAAGATAAAACTTTTTCCATACCACAAATAGGAAAAATATCAGATATAAAGTGGTTTGACGACTCAAGCAGAGCCATAATAATAGTAGAAAATAAAAATATTGTTTCTTACTATCTTCTTGATAGTACTCTTTTAAAACCTACGGCCACCCTATTATCTTATTTAGATAAAAACGCACAGCAAATTTCTTTCAATCCTCAAAATTCGCAGGAATTATTTTTCATAAAAAACGATGTTCTCTATTCAGCAAAAAACGGTAAAGTTTCACCTGTTTTAAACGGTACGTTGGCATATAAAATTTCCGGAGGGAATATTTTATGGCTATCAACCGATGAATTACTGTATAGCTCTGACCTTTCCGGAAAGCTCATAGAGCAGATAACCGATAAAAAAGCTACTATCGGTTCCATAAAAAACTATGCCATACTCTCACTCTCCGGAAAAACTTTTCTGCAAGCCGATGATTCCTTATTTTTATTAAATCAAAGCACAAAAACACTGGAAAATATTGCTCCGCCCGCGACCGACTATAAAATTTCTGCATCTCCAGATAATAAGAATTTGGCACTCTATAACAATAATAAAATATACCTATACTCTTTTTCTCGGTCTGAAGGATCCCCCGAATACAACGAAATATTTCTTGGAACAAATATAGCTGACTGCCAGTGGCTTAATAACGATTATATAGTTTTTACATCTGAAGACAAAATTATAATTTCTGAAATTGATTACCGTGGGAATATTAATTCCGTTACATTGCTCCAGACAATAAATATATCTCCCGATATAACAATCTATATTAAAAACCCCGACATGTTTTTCAACCGCCAGGATAATAAGCTATATGTTTTAACAAACGGCACACTTTTGTCGTCAGAAAAAATTACGCAATAATAGTCAAATAAAAAACACCCTGAGCTTGTCGAAGGGTATTTTTTTATGCGGCTTCTATTTTCCCTGCCTGCCGCCAGGCAGGTTCTTAAAATCTTCCCAGTTCAATTCATTTCCGTTTGCTAATTTGCAAACATCCTTGAATGCGCAATAATTGCACTGCCAATTGCGCGGATAATCTGCCAAGCGAGCCGGTAAAATATTTTTTTCCACCTGCTCTTTTAAAGCATAAAACTTGTCTAAAAGCCCTTTACAAAGCGCCTCATCATAATCAACAAAAAATTCTTTCATTTCCTGGCGGTCTTTGTCTATATAAAGCAGAATTCCCTTTTTAATATTAAAATAATGCAGATAAAGCTGAATCTGATAAACGTTTTCTTCCTTAGGGGCCGTCAGGTTTCTGAAAATCATACTATTCATACTCTTAATATCCAAAACATAATTTTCATTTCCAATGCATAAAATAGCATCAGCCCTGCCGGAAATTATTTCCTGCGACGGAATGGGAATTTCTGTTACAACGCCCAATCTCAATCTGTATAAAATATTAAAAATACTTCTGTGGATATTTTCTCCGTGCTCAAAAATGCGCATAATTCTCGCATCTAACGGCTCTCTGGGCGCATTTTTTAATTTAAAAAAAACAGACCGCTCACACTTTCCGGCGTCTGTAATATAAAACCTTGTCTGCTCCCTATTTTTCTGGTTCTCTATATAAAACTGGTCTATCAACTCTTTTAACATATCCTACATTTTATCATTCCAAAAAATATATGCAAGAGAAATAAAAAAAGCTCACCGCATGTGCGTGAGCTTTGACCTTGTTCAGAGAGATGCACGATGACCGCACACAAAGCAGACAAATCTTCCATGGTCGTCTTCGGCGACCATCGCCTCTCCACAGTGCTGTGGCACTTGACCACTCTGTTGTATAAGATGTGTTCTATCCCAATAAGATTCAGCCGGTACGCCCACAAGCGAAGCTTGCCCACCCAATACCTTCACTACTGGAACAGAGCAAGCTTTACAAAAATCCCTGCCAAGCTTTGTCCAGCAGGAACGGCACATCGGTTTGTTGCACTTTCTGCATTCGAATATGTGCCCAGAACACAATCCTGCGCCACACTCGACACAGCGTTCTATAACAAGTGCAGAACAAGAAACGCAATTTTCTGCCATGATGTTCTCCCTTCAAAAGAGCTTCTATTTAATGTGCGGATAGGGCTACCTACTTAACATCCAGCTCTACGATAAACTCCTCGTCAAGGATCACCAACATTTCCACGTCCGCCTTCCTGCGTGCAAGCTCGTCTATTCTCCTGACTCTCGTCAATATCTCTCGTAGTTGATACTGAAGCCCACTCATCCGCCGCTCGTCAACTGGGTGGGTGCCGAAAAGCTTTGAAGGACACGCGTGATGTTCTGCGCTCTTAACACACCTCAATAGATTGCCTTTCTCTGACATTATATGATTCTCCCGTAAGTAGTCCATAGCTCTGAAATAATCCGAACCGTTCGGAAATTAAATTTTTCAGGTGCTAACAAAATATTACCAATTTTAAAAAATTTGTCAAACGAAAAACCGGCTTTCACCGGTTTTCTAGTTTCATAATTCTTATCGCTTCGCCCACTGAGGTGCTCTTTGTGCTCACCACAGACCGAACGATAATCGTGATTACCACAGACCAATTTCCACAAAACCAGAGAATAATATCCAATAACCAGCAGTCTCTTATGGAAGCTTTTGGCTTCAAGTTCATTATACCGCCGTGGTTTACCCAGTCAAGGCCAAACCCTCTATTATTTTTTATTTCTTCTTTCTGTTAAAACTCTTTGAGCATCCTCTAGATTGGGATGACCATATAGAGCCATAAGCTGGCCATCCGATAATTCATTAAAACAATCTTTAATTTTTTCTCTTAGCTCAAATAATTTATTCATTTCTTCAAGTGGCGTTGCGATTATGCCGTCTCTTGGGTCAGTCGTTCGTGCGCTAATTTTGCTTTCCAATTCAATATATTCATTAAACAAATTTTCGCAGTATTGTTTTTTATTTTCCATATTTTTATTTTTCAATCAATTTTTATTTTTTTTCTTCACTCTTTATCAATTCGAATCCTATCGGATTTGTTTTTTCTGCTATTATTTTTGTTAATAAATCTGAGTTTATTTTTATCTGTCCATATTTCTCCTCATATTCTCCAATCGCTGTATATAAAGCAAATAAAAATTCCTTCGCCGATAATGGGCTCATACCGATCCCAAACCCATAATCTATCACACCCTCTATATCCGTTTTATCTTTTATAAAACTCACAACAAATCCATTTTCATTTTCGTTAATTATAAAATTATCTGAATAAAAAATAGTTTTTTCTTGCATAAATTTTATGGCAAAGTAATTATTTTACCAGTTTTAACTCCAGTAGCATTCAAATAGATAAGGTTTATTTTTCCACTGCCGTTCATCATTAGAGTTTTACCGTTTCCAATTATAATTTTTGTAAATTGATAACGAGGGATTTGTGTAACATAGAAATAATATCCATTGACACATTGTGATGGTTTTGCATCAATAATATCTTGCGACAAATTGTCGCATTGAAACATTCCTCCAGAATTAAATCCACTGCCATCATAAACCATATTCATTATATGGCTGGGTTCATCGACAACCATTTGGTTAACTACAAAATCATCTCCATCGGCTGAAACATTTAAATATTCCTGTAATAAGTTTCCACTTCTAGTAGCAATTGTGCTTTTGATGGTCGGATATACGCAATTTCCATCATCTTTATTTGCTGAAGAATTGTAATTTGTAGCGGTTGAATCCATACAACCTAATATCGGTGCGATTGGAGGCGGAGGTGTCAGAGTAGTATTTTGTACAATTTGTTGAGTGTTCTGTTGAATTTGTTGTATGGTTTGCGTTTGTTGTTGAATAGCAGCTATTTGAGTTTGCTGTTGGGCTAATATAGTAGCTATTTGCTGTTCAAGTTGGGCGATTAACTGAGTTAGTAGTTGAATTAGCTGTTGCGTAAGTGCATCGTGAGTTGTTGCAGTTTGAGCCGAAACAAAAACAGGAGCAAACAAAAGTGAACACAATAACGCCGAAACAATAATAAGTTTTTTCATGGATTTTATCTTAATGACTATTATTTATTCTTACGCTTTTTTCGCCAAATGTCAAACCCCAAAACCTAAAACAAAAACCACGCCTTTTTATGGCGTGATTTTTATGCTTAGTAATTTAGATCACCATCTTATAGCCGTCCAAACAAACTTCTGTTATAAGAGTTTTTTCTAATAGTGCCTTAAATGTTATCGCTTCTTTATTTTTTTCTTTATTTGGATCCACTACCTTAATTTCATCTTTATTTCTCTCGCCAAATAAGTCTTTTGTAATTTTTTCGAACTCCGGATGATGTTTAACAAAATTATTTCCATAACACTCAATCATTACTCCGCGTGGATTTAAATTTTTGTCGAAATAAATAGAATATTCGTCTGTAATTTGGTGCAACTCTGTATCACTAGGAATTACGTTTGGAGAATAGAAAAATATACCCTCATCCTTGTCGAACGTCAAAACCCAGCCTTCTTTCTTGGCTTTTTCGGGAATTTTCTTCACCTCTTCCTGGATGATTTTTTTTGTGATTTTTTTAGTTGTCATGGCCGTATAATAAATTTGTTTTGCTCCTCTCTTTTACATAATCTGGTCTATAGGCGGTTATGACAAACTGTGGCTTCTTTTTAAAATCGACTACTACTTTTGTATATCTTGGCCTTCCATTTACTACATATTCCTGTAGATAAAATGCCTTTCTACTGTTCGGTTTATCGCAATCTTGATATACAAAATTTGGGCAATTAATCGTCTGCTTAAGTCTACCGTTTATAAAATTATCATCACGGAGTTCCGGACGTTTTGCGACTTTTTGCTGTCTTTGCGCCTCTGTAAAAATAACTTTATTATTTTCATAATCTACAGTTTCCAAACAACATTTCATATGTGTTAGCCCCATTTTTTCAGCTTTTCTTTAGTATACACAAGATACGTAAAAAGTGCAAACTGTGCACTGGCCACTGGTATACTTTACAGTATGAGGCACTTAAAACATGTTGCAAA
>CAYOIH010000012.1:0-19291 GCA_964404005.1 uncultured Candidatus Saccharibacteria bacterium | reverse complement strand
TTGCCCATTCACTCATGTGCCTTACCCCCGGGGCGGCTTTGGCATCATAAGAAATTGTGTGGCCGTTAAGCATTTTTGTGCTTATTTTCTCTTCCAGCTTCTTAGCTTCCAGCTGCTTATTATTTTCCATAAATTTATTTCTCGGCCCTGCGAACGAGGCGCCCTATTAATCATTTTCTACCTGCTCTTCTTTTTTTATTATAGCCAAAGCTTCTTGTCTTTCTTGTTTTGATAACCAATTTATGGAGATATATCCCCTATTTTGCTGCACCTCTGCGAATAACGGAGGCGGTACTAATAATTCGGCTATAACAGAATCATCGACTGGCACCCCGCCCTTTTTGAAAATCTCCAATGACGGGGTATCTGTTATATATGCGTCACTTATATCTCTGAATAAGACTTCCTTATCAGAATGCTCAAAATTTCCTCTATATATTACTCTTTTATTAGTTATAATAAGCGCCGTCCTTTTTCTAATAAAATAAACCAGACGCTTTAAGAGAGACTCTGGTATAAAAATTTCTATAATTTTTTCGTCCTCGGTTAGCAGATTTTTGTAATCTTCATATTTCATATATAAAAATAAATTAACATATTTTTATTTTGCTTATTTTCTTGCTTCGCAAAATTTTGGCGGGTTTACCTGCCCTGAGCCGGGCCGAAGGGTTTCTCAATTAATTTTTATTTATTATAATCTAATTTACGAAGGCTTGGTGGAGGACAGATTTTTCAAGGGCAATTAAATCCGCCCGAGTCTGATTTTGATATTCCTGAAATTTTTTTATTTTTTCCGCCAACGCATCCAGTCGCGCCACAGTCTTTTTTTGCTCCGAAACCTCCGGCAACAAAATTTTATAATTTTCTATATTTTTTTTAGATATCGCCTTAAATGTACTCCCCGTTCCGAGTTCAGCTATATCTTTCTCTTTTAACTTTAGAAAATAAAAAAGGAAATCTTGATTCAACTCTTTCTCTCCGCGTAATCCTGCTAAACCTCGACCTATGCAAGATTTTTCTTTAGCAACATTTAAGGCTCCTACGGGAGCGCGCACGGAAATAAGTATATCCCCATCTTCAACAATTTTGATTGGCTCTGAACACCAAATACGCGGTATCGGATATTTTTCCCCGTAATCTTTTTTGCCCTGATAAAACGGCAAACCATCTCTACTTTGGTTATATGTCGAGGACACTGGAGATTGACCCATATTTAACTTACAAACCTCACCCAAACTTTTCTCTTCCCAGCCTTTGGCTTTTCCTTCTTCAAAAATTTTGTGGAGCTCGGCAGAAAGAAGATTTTTCGTAGCTTCCTGCGCTTCAGCTCGTAATTGCTTTACCTCCTTTATTTTTGCCAACAATTTTTCTGTTCTCGCAACGATTTTTCTCTGCTCCCCAATTGGTGGCACCGAAATTTCTATTTTTGAGTATTCTGATATCCAAAATCGTTTATGGGTCGCATGATTTACTTTTATTGTTTGCATTAAATAAAATAGATATTTCGCATCTGCTTTATCTTTTTTGGGATGCAAAATTTTCATTGCCGATGATTTAACTTTAAACGGAAAATCAACAAACTGTGTTGCGGTGGTAAAATCATCAAAGATTATTACTGGTAATTTATCCGCAGGAAAAATATTTTCTTTTTCCTTTGTGTTACCTAAAATAAAAGTCTTACCCGCTGTTAAAACCGGCGTCTTATAATCATTACTATAATTTTTAGAGGCTACAATATATTTACCGGGCTGTTCGTAATCTAGAACCTCCCCTAATTTTTTTATTTGCCAAGTCATCTTATTTTTTTGTTTTCATCAAAAATTCTTTCCAATACTTTTGATTCTCTTGCAGAACCATTCATAAAAGCTACAACGACACGAACCAATAGAACTGCAAAACTAACAGCAGAAATTACAAATATCAGGATAAAAATAGCCCTCCAGGTAGGACCATCTATGCCTAGAAAAAAACCGAATTGTGGCGATGCCAGCAGGGCGATTAAAGATGAAATCATCGTACCGGAAACTCCAAAAAGTGCTGCAATCTGAGCTCCTGTATTTCTGGCATCTCGGATTATTTTAGAAATATTTGATTTTTGTATAACAACCGCTTCACTTTCGGTGCAATCATAATAGCAGGGTTTTTCCATCTGTAATTTTGATAAAATTTTTTTGTTCATATTATTTTTCCGGCAGGCTCTCCACGAAGCGCACCCCTGAATTAGTTAATAACCAAGCAGTTAAGTTATCTTTTTTGTCCTTGCCCTCCATAATAAATCCTTTCAAAATATTCTTATTGATTTTATCGTTTATATTTGCGGGTATTTTCTCCTTTGCCTGCTCGAAACTAGCAATTAAATCTTTCACGTTAAAAGAAGCTAAGCCAGAATATTTTTCCAGGAAATAAGCGATAACTAATGCTTTCTGAATATCGTCTTTTGGTTTCTTTTCCAAAACTAGCTCATTGATTGATAGGTGCTTCACATCTGCTTTCACATCAGTTTTTGAAAAAATCTTTTCTAGTTGAGAAACCTTTTCTTCTACATTAACTAACCTCTTTTCTAAATCTTCTATTTTTAAATTTTGATTATCCATTTTTTTGATTTTTTAATTGTAAAAATTTAATTTGGTAATTTGGTAAATAATATTTGCTATCATCCGATTTTATAATTTTTTCGTCAAATAACTTTTTGAGTGTGCCCTTAACGCTACCAGGTGGCATTATATCTAAAACGATAATTTCAGAGGGAGACATTTTCTCTTCGCCTCCCAATAACTCTTTTTTAGCTTTCGAGGCGGCGAGTAAAATAAGAATTTTTAATTCATTTTTTTGCTCATAAAAAGCTGGTAAAAATTGTATGTCCTTTGATGATTTCTCAATTCCTACATACGGTTTTAACATCTGTGCTAATTCGACTAAATTTACGCTTTGGGATTCGTCTATTAACAAATCCTCTAGCGGGTTTTTATTTTGATTATCCATGTTAGTTATAGTTAATAATAAAATAATCAACTCTTTCGTTAAGTATAGCCGAATAAAAGGCTTTGTCAAGTGTATTTCGGTTTTTCCGGTAAAAGAATTTGGTTTTCTATCCAAAATTATATAGCTTTAAAAAATAAAATAGTCTTAAATAGGACTATTTTAAGGGTTATTAATTTTTATAAATAACCAACTCTTGTACTATTCCAATTGGTCCTTCATTCCTCGGACAATAATTTTTGTTGCATTTTCTTTGGCTTCGATGCTTTCCAAAATTTCTTTGGGGTCGGTGTGTTCAATTTTTGAATGGCCGTTGGGGTTTTAATAATTAATTAATGATTTTTATGGTATTTTGGAGATGATGAACGATTATGCCTGTTAATAACTCGCGCTATTGACTTATGCTTTTAATTTGCTACTATGATAAGTAATCACGCCCCGGGGAGAAATCCTCGGGGAGATTTTTTTATTTAGCGGTAAACTGCCGTAAATTGTTAGCTTGGCATAAAAACGGCTTATTTTTTATTCCAAGTTTAGTTAATTCAGCTATAAGCTCGTCATATTCCCTGCCAAAATGCCCAAAAGCGTAAACAACAATAACTTTTTTGCCCTTCATAATTAAATCTTTAACCAGTGCCTCGTAATCTCCGTCTCCACTAAATAATACAAGTGTATTAAAATTTTCTAAGTTGTTATAGATATCTCTGCTGATTTCAACATCAAAATCACATTTTCGGCGCGAAACAGGTCTTTTTAATTGTTCTTGTAGGCTACCGATATCAATATTTAATTTCTGTAATTCATTGTCTAGACTTTCGATAAGACTATAAATTTCATCAAGCTGGTTTTTACTCGATAAACTGAACATTTTATCACCGTTAGTGTTGCCGATGCTTATTTTAGGTAAATTATCAACTTTCTTGGATAATTCATACAATTTAGTTGATATTTCAGAATTCGCATTTTTAACTCCGTCCAGAACATCGAATAATTTTTTAACCAAGGGTTTAAAATGAGCTGTTGTTTCAAGAGCGGCCGGCACCCATTTTACTTCTTTGCTTTTGCTAGCATATCCAATGGCTTCAATTTCTTTTTTGAAGTCAACTGATTTTTGTTGCAAAGATTCAACGCCGTAATATAAGTTTATATCTGATATTTCCGGGTATGATTTTAAATAACTAAAAAGTTTTTTGGGATCAATTTCCCAACCTAAATAATTTTTGCTCGCAGGGTCGGAAAACCAACCGTATACATTGGCCCAATCTACGAATACATAAACATTTTTCCTAAGTATAAATTTAAAGTCTTCTGTCATTGTAATTAAAAAATTTCTATTGGATAACGCGGTGAATATCCTTGATTAGTAATTTCAGCTTGTGATATTCTATCCAAACTAAACCGGCGAATTCCATTTTTTGAAATATCCCAGGCGAAAAGTCCTTGTTCGCCACCGTCACCGCTAAAACTATACGGCTCAACGTGCCGCCACCCTTCACTTGTCCCATCTTTTTCGACATAGATAACTCTCAAAATCATTCTTACTCTTGCTGCTTGTTTGATTGTTTCTAAAATCTGGTAATTCATAGTTCATTTTTTATTTCTGACAAAATTTTGGAAATTTCTTTTTCTTTAGTCTCAATGCTCTCCAAAATTTGTTTCGGGTCGGTGTGTTCGATTTTTAAATGGCCGTTGGGATTTTTGAAATCTAAATTGTAGTTTCTTTTTTCTATTTCTCCAATGGAAATTTTCCAGGCAAAATTATTTTGCTTGCGACTTCCCCACCACTTTCTGACTGGGTCAAATTCCTCGTGAGTTATGCCACGATTTTTCGTGTATTGTTTCAACCCTTCCGGGAGCGGTAATTGGTAATACCAAACCTCTTTTGTAGACTGTCCTTTTTCAAAAAATACTAGGTTTGTGTTTACTCCAGCGTAAGGGTTAAAAACTCCTTGAGGCAAACGCACAATTGTATGGACATTACATTCTGCAAGCAGTTTCTTTTTTACTGCGGTCGCCACCCCTTCTTCAAACAAAACACCGTCTGGCAAAACTATTCCCGCCCTGCCGTTTGATTTTAACAAATGGATAAACAAAACTAAAAATAATAAAGCTGTATCTTTTGTGCGAAATTCTGCAGGAAAATTTTTTTCAACGCCATCTTTTACAGCTCCTCCAAAAGGCGGATTTGCCACAATTACATCAACCCTGTCCTTTGGGCTAACATCGCGAAGCGGGCGCGAAAGCGAATCGTCGTGCTTAATATTTTTTGGCACTTCAACGCCATGCAAAATCATATTTGTAATTGCCAAAAGATACGGCAAGGATTTAAGCTCTGCGCCGTTGATAGTTGATTCAAGCTTTTTTTCATCAGCTAATGTCTTTACCTCATGCTCGCGGACATATTCAAAAATATTTACTAAAAATCCTCCAGTACCGCAGGCCGGATCCAATATAGTCTGGCCAAGTTTAGGCGCAACCATATCAATAATAAATTTAGTTAAGGGACGTGGCGTGTAAAATTCTCCTGCATTTCCCGCGCTCTGCAACTCTTTTAGCATATGCTCATAAACTTCGTTAAAGTGGTGACGGTCATCTTTTTTATTAAAATTTATTTCGTTCAGTTTATTTATAACCTGCCTAATCAGCGTGCCGTCTTTCATATAGTTGAAGGCTCCTTCAAAAACTTCTCGCACCATAAAAGCGCGCGGATTTTTATCTGCATCCACTGAAAGGCCTTTAAGCGTTTTAAAAAGCTCGTTTATAAAATCAAGCAACTCGTCACCAGTTATTCCTTCTGGATTTTCTGCCCAATTGCGCCAGCGAAACTTTTCAGGAATTGGCGAGCGATATTTTGGGTCAATCAATTCTTGATTTTTTTCCGCGTCATCAATGATTTTTAGGAAAAGCATCCAAACAAGCTGAGAAAGCCGCTGAGCGTCTCCATCTACTCCCGCATCTTTTCGCATAATATTTTGAATACTTTTTACGGCTGCTTGTAATGACATAATTATTTATAAATTTCTTCTTGAATATTTTTTACAACTGCAAGATATTTTTCGCGCCCGCCGAATAAATTTACTATTTCTACTGGCGTGCCAAATTCTGAAAATGGAGATACCATAAGGTCGCCAATATCGTCTATAGCTGTAATGCCTTGATCAGCATATTTTTCTATAAGCGCGTCAATTACTTCACGGGCTTTGCCCTCGTATTCCTCAAAATATTTTGCTTTTTTTACTTTTTGCGCTCTGGCTTGTCGGGTTAACGGTTCGCGGCCATAAGCAACGTGGCAAATTAAATCAAATGGGTCTAACTCCCTGTTAACTTCTTCTGCTAATGCATCCAAAAATACACCTCGCGATTCCAGCTCCTGGATAATTGCTTCTTTGCGATTTGCACTTGCCCAAGCTGTAAGAAAATCATTAAGAGATTTATATTCGCTTAGAATATTTCGTTTCGTATAATCTTTTAAAGATTCTGTTATTAGTTTTCCGTCCTCGCCCATATATTGCACACGCTCATTTATAACCGTAACCGGAACGCCGGAGATATAATATTTACGAGGGGCCCATATATCGCATCCCCCGATAATTTCTTCCTTGCTCTCTATTGATTTGTCATGGATTGTAGCGGGCCATTTGTCTTTATTTTTTTGCTCGTCTTCTTCTGGCGGAACAATTGGATCATCTTCTTTAGCGCGATAAATAACTACCGGGTCGCCGTCAAAAGCCGGGTCGGCAAATAATTCCGTCACTCCGCGAAAATCCATGATTGTAAAAAACAGCTTGCCATAATCTTCCCTAACACGAGTCCCACGTCCAATAATCTGTTTAAATTCGCTTACGGAGTTAATATTTGAATCAAGAACAATAAGTTTACACGTCTGCGCGTCTACTCCCGTTGTAAGCAACTTTGAAGTAGTAACAATCACTGGATAAGGGTCTTCTGGGTCGATAAAATGGTCGAGCTCTTTTTTCCCCTCTGGATTGTCGCCGGTTATGCGAACAATATAGCGATTATTCTTCTGGAAGGGCTCAGAATTTTCATTAACCAATGCTTGACGTATGCGCTCAGCATGCTCAATGTCCTGGCAAAAAACAATTGTTTTTTGCATTGGGTCGGTCGCTTTGATAAAATCCGATATTTTTTTAGCAACAACTTTTGTGCGCTCATCGATGACAATTTTTTTATCAAAATCCGGTCCTTTGTATATTTCGTCTGGCACCTCATAACCATATTTGTCTTTTGTGCCCTCCTCCGGTCGATATCCTTCAACATCGCGATCTAAAATCACGCGAATAACTTTATATGGCGCGAGAAAACCATCGTCAATTCCCTGACGCAGTGAATATGTATATATTGGTTCGCCAAAATAGTTTTGAGTTGAGATATCTTTTGTCTCTTTTGGTGTGGCAGTAAGACCTATTTGCGCCGCGCTTTTATAATATTCGAGTACATCACGCCATCTGCTGTTTTCTTTTGCGCTACCTCGGTGACATTCGTCTACAATTATTAAATCAAAAAAATCTGGAGAAAATTGTTTAAAAATGTTTTGCTCGTCTTCGTTTCCCGTAATGCCCTGATATAAGGCTAAATAAATTTCATATGCTTTATCAACATTATGGCCAGCCACCTTTGTCATTGCATTACCAAAATGTTTAAAGTCGTTGACTATCGCCTGGTCAGCGAGGATATTGCGGTCTACCAGGAAAAGAATACGTTTAGCTTTTTTTGCCTTCCACAAGCGCCAAATGATTTGAAACGCAGTGTAAGTTTTACCGGTTCCTGTTGCCATAACTAACAAAAGGCGCTTTTGGCCGGTGGCAATCGCTTCTATAGTACGATTAATGGCAATTTCTTGAAAATAACGCGGAAACCTCCCTTTTTCTTCAAAATAATCTTGAGAAACAACACCCTCCCCATCTGATGTTAATTTTCTCGTGCTTGTCCTGCGCGCATATAGTTCTTGGGGCGAAGGAAAATTATCAAGCGTAATTTCTTTTTCAATATCACCTCCTTGAATTATTCTATCATGCTCAATGAACGCTGCACCATTTGTACTGTAGGCAAAAGACACATCAAGAGCCTTAGCGTAATCCAGACCCTGTTGCATGCCATCGCCGATATTATGCGAGCCGTCTTTCACTTCAATAACAGCAATGGGATAATGATTTTTATAAAAAAGAAGAACATCGACGCGCTTCTTTTCTCCGCGGCTTACTATTTTCCCCCTCACAATAATTCTTCCTGCCGTAAACGTGTACTGCTCGCGAATCTGAGTATTCAAATCCCAACCCGCTTTCTGCAAAGCCGGAATAACATATTTTGAAGTTATATCTTGCTCCGAAAATTTTTTGTTTTTACCCCTTAATGCCATGTTTTGTGTTAATTACTTAGATTTACTATACGGTGAAGGCACTTAAATACTCCTTGTAAATATATTTCCTATCGTAAGTATCTTGCTCCTCGACCAGACTAAGTATCCCCATTTTAACAAAACGGTCAATAAGCCCTTGCGCACCAGCCCTTGTAAAACCAGTCCACCCCATTATCTTTTTTGTATTCACAATCGGATTTGCATATAGTTTTGGTAAAACCAGAATTCCACTTTCGGATTCTCTTTTAGCCAAAGCTAAAATTTTAGCCATGTCATCGTCACGTAACTTTCTTATTTTTTTGGAAATTGCGATGGATTCTTTGGCGGTTTCCATAACTCCATCAAAAAAGAATTCTAGCCATTCATCGACCTTCCCGTCATTGTGATAGCCGTTTAATTTATCGTAATAGACTTTTTGATTTTTTTTAAAGTATGAAGATAAAAATAAAACCGGCCTTTCTAACATCTTTTGGTAGCATAGAAGCAACGTTATCAGTAGCCTTCCAGTTCGTCCATTCCCGTCTAAAAAAGGGTGGATAGTTTCAAATTGCGCGTGGACTAGGGCGATATGTATTAACGGCGTAGTCGATTCCTCGTTCCTAAAAAAAGACTCGAAATCGCTCAATGCCTCTTGCATATTCCCAGCTGGTGGAGGAACAAAGGACGCGTTGGATGGATTTGTTCCACCTATCCAATTTTGTGATTTTCTAAATTCTCCAGGATCAGAAAAATGAGTAGCGCGCGCGCCCGTCATTAATTCTGCATGTAACTCTTTTATAAAACGCAATGAAAGTGGTAGCTGCTTTATACGGCCAATACCATAATTAAGGGCTTTTATATAAAATAGTATATCTTGTGCATCAGTTTGTTTTCCGTCTACGCCGGCGTCCATCTCAATTGCGTCGACAATTGTAGCTTTTGTTCCTTCAATTTGTGCTGAGGAAGTAGCGTCTTTCGTTACGAACATTCTCAAAAAAAACTCTATATCGGGCAAAATATGTGTTATTCCGTCTAATTTGCTCACAAGTCTGCTAGCTTCATCCGCTTTATTGAGCAACTTCTGCGATATACTCAAAACTCCCTTCGGCGGGAATGGAACCGGGACCGAAGCTATGAATCCCTCCTTCTGTTTAATTTTTTTACAAATCTCTACATTCATAAACTTAGTTTGCTTCTTTTATAATATATATACTATATTACTACTTGGTATACATCGTTGTCAAGACATATACTACTTTAATCAACTCTGCTTGTTTTCTCTAAAACTATACGGCGGCTTGCCCTTGGTTATTATAACGTGATCTAAAACATCAACCCCCATTATTTTGCCGGCTTCCGTAATCCTTTTGGTGACCTCCAAATCATCCTCCGACGGCTCGTTGTCCCCCGATGGATGGTTGTGGGCCAAAATTACTGAACATGCATTTTGTTTCAATGCTTCCTGAAAAATTTCGCGGGGATGAATTAAGCTTGCATTTAACGTGCCAATAAACATCGGTTTTTTAAAAAGCAACTCGTTGCGAGCATTCAAAAAAAGAGCCATTAAATGCTCTCTTGTTTTATCCCTCATATATACAACCTGGGCCAGAACATCCTCTACAGATTCAATTTTTGGCAAACTTTCATCCCTAACTTCCAGCGCCCTTTTCATCAACTCCTGACTTGCTAAAATAGTACACGCTTTTGCCGAGTTTATACCGTTGATGTTTACCAGATTTTCATATTTTAACTGCAAAAAATTTTTGAGTGGATATTTTGCCAAAATTTGTTCGGCTACCTCAATCACGTTTTTCCCTTCCACTCCGGTACCAAGTAAAATCGCTAAAAGCTCTTTATCTTTCAAATTTTCTGACCCTTTTGCAATCAATTTTTCTCTGGGCCGTTCAATTTTTGGCAAATCTTTTATTTTCATAACTTTTACTTAAATTTACTACTTTTCCTTACACTTTACAATCTGTGGGTGGGTTGTGTTATAATTAATCAATGTATTCAACGTAAATTAGGAATAAAGGCATCGTCGCAAATTGGGTTAGTGTATAGAATATATCCAACCAAATTTGCGACGCAAACATCATTTGCCCTGCAAACGATGCCCGCAATTTCCGAAGCAACCCTGCTCCTCGTTCGCAGGGCCGGTAATTTTTTTGGACGTTTTACTCCCCGACGAAGGAAATTTTAAAAATTAATTATTAATCGAGCAAGGAGTTCAGCGTAAATTAGACCCTGAAGGTGGCGGTATATCTGGGTCCAATTTCCGAAGCAAATCTGCTCCTCGTTCGCAGACCCGTACGTTAAACGGCTCAGATGCATCTGAGCCGTTTTTTTAAGTTATTTTCTCTTGAATTTCTTATTTTTATAATAACCCGCTGTACTCTGGGTAGTTTCTTTTGATTACTTGTTTTATTTTGGTTTTTTAAGCATTTTTTTAACTTCCCTGTCAAAATCAGAAATGTAATTTTTATCTTGAACAACGCGGTATTTTTCGTATTCTTTAAGCGCCAATGCTTCGGCAACTTCATGGCTTATTTTTCCGGCATTAGTCAAAATCTCATATTCACTAAATTTTAAAAAAGCATTAAGTTTTTCCACCCAGTTTTTCATAGTCATTGCTCTGCCTCTCGCCGCTTGCATCTCAGCATAATCCAAATACATATTTCCGATACGATTTAAATGCTCTAACTCCTTTTTGTCCAAATAATTTTTGGCAATTATCGTATCGCTTGGCATAATTTTCCCTTGCGGAGAACGCCTCCAAGAAGTTAATCCCATTTTTTCTTTTTTACTGCTTACTCTATCCTTAATAATTTCTGCCGCAGTTTGACCTGAAATTGCAAAATGTAGTTTGTTTTGCACTGTCGCAAAAAATTCCTTGCTTTCATAAGCTTTTGGCGAATAATCAATTGCTGTGGCATAAATATCGGTAATCTTTTGATAAATCCTTCGTTCGCTCGTACGAATATCCTTAATTTCCTCATAGAGTTCGTCAAAATATCTGGCGCTAAAACGAGACCCATATTTCATTCTATTACTATCTAAAGCGTAGCCTTTGTGGATATAATTTTTTAAAATTCCTATAGCCCATTGTCTAAATTGCGTGCCTCTCTCGGAGTTAACGCGATAACCAATCGCAATAATAACTTCCAATGAATAAAAAGTCGTGTTTCTTTCTATCTCTCTTATTCCTTCTATTTGAACTTGTAAGAAATCCTTACAAGTTGACTGCTTATCAACTTCTTTATCTTTATAAACATTCTTTATATGTTGAGTCACGTTTTGAGGCGTTGTATCAAAAAGTTCCGCCATTTTCTTCTGTGAAAGCCAAATATTTTCTTCGGCGTATAATACTTCAATATTCACCGAACCGTCGGCTGATTGATAAAAAGTAATTTGATTGTCTGGTATTTTCTTCATAACACTTAATATATATTCTTTGGGTCTTCTTGAGTGAAAAGTCCGTAGGATACAATTTCATTAGTTTTTTTGTTTTTCCCCTTTTTCTCGATATTTTTAATGAGTTCTTCTTCCTTTTTGCTGATTTCCTGCATTTGACTGGTATTTATATAATTAAATTTACTACTTTTCCTAACACTTTACAATCTGCGGGTGGGTTGTGCTATAATAATACAATATGGCAATAGAAATTTATATATTTATTTTGGGGCTGGTTGCGGGAGCCGTGGTCGTGTTTTTATTTTTAAGAAAGCCTAAAGCCAAAACAAAATCCCCCGCCGAGGCGGGCGTTCACCCCGCCAATTTTTGAATAAATGGTTTATACATATTTATTACAAAATCCTACAAACGGTAGCTTTTATACCGGCATTGCAAAAAACCCACTCGAGAGACTTAAGGAACACAATAGCGGAAAATCAAAATTTACGAGTAAATTTAAAAATTGGAAATTAGTTTATACAAAAGAACATAATAACTACGAGGAAGCGCGCAAACATGAAAAATGGCTAAAGAAAAAGAATGTAATTTATAAAAATAAATTGGCGGGGCAAGAATTTGGCAGCGTTTAATGCCGAGCGCGACAAAAAAGAAGCCGAAACTTTGCAAAAAATTTTATCCTTCGCGGAGGGTAAAGAAAAAATCACAAACAATGATGTTGAGAAACTGCTGGGCGTTTCTGATTCCACCGCCGAGAGGTATTTAAACGAGCTAGAAAAACAAGGCAAACTAAAACAAATAGCCGACACCGGCCGAGGCGTCTATTATAAAAAAACATAAAACTTCACCCCGCCCTTTCGGGCGGGGCAAGCCCAACCCCGCCTCCTCGGCGGGCAGGCAACCCCACCTCATCGGCGGGCTAGCAAACGCCCCATACTAGGCAAAGCCTAGTATGGGGCGTTTAATTTAATTTATTTTCCGCAAATAAAAAAAGGCGCGGCCTTGAAAGGACGCGCTTACCTCAAGCTTATTCGCTTATTGCGGCTATCTTCAATATAACAGCCATTCAATGGGAAGCCGAGCACTAAAACTATAATCTCCAAACAATACATCTGTAATACCCTCCCCTTCACTTCCAGGTAGCCAAGATGCTACTACCCCATCCCACTCATTTATATATTCTTTAATATCCAATGGTCTTCCCGAAATAATTACTACTATTAATTTTTTACTTTTTGCTTTTGTTTTTTCTATTGCCGATAAATCTTCTGCGCTTAGACTTGGATTAGCATTATCTCCCCAGCCTTCTGCATAGGGCTTTTCTCCCACCACGGCGATACCCACATCTGCTAGGCCACTCTCTCCAGAAAAATCACCGCGAAGATTATACTCAACGTCGGTGTTTTCAGAAACGGTATTCTTTATTGCTTGAAGAATGGTGGTGCCTACAATGCCAAAATTTCCATCAATTCCCTGCCACTCTGTTGTCCATCCGCCTGCCTGACGCCCCAAATTGTCTGCTGACGATCCCGCAACTATAATTTTATTTTGCGATTTAGATAATGGTAACGCCGAGTTTTCATTTTTTAATAGCAATTGAGATTTGCGAACCGCCTCTCTGGCCAACTCGCGATGCTCACTGCTTCCTACAACAGACAACCCTTCTAACTCGGTTTGTGGTCGGTCAAATAATCCTGTTTTAAATTTTGCTGTTAAAATTCTTCTTACTGCGTCGTCCAACCGCTCATTTGATATATCTCCATTTGCTAAGGCTTTTTGCATATTAGACATAAAATCTTTATATTCAAACGGAGTCATCACCATATCCACGCCCGCATTAATGGAAGATACCAGAGCATCATACCTGTTAGAAGCCACCGCATATACGCCATACCAATCCGAAACTACAAATCCGGAAAAGCCAAGCTCTATTTTCAATACATCGGTTAAAAGATAGTAATTACTGGTATTCATTTCGCCATTCCACGTGGCTGTTCCAACCATAACCGATTGCACTCCACTCTCTACCGCTTTTTGAAAAGGAACCAAATGTGTCTGGCGTAATGATTTTTCATCTAAAGAAATATTTCCTTCTTCTACTTTAAAATCTTTATTACGGGCGGTTCCGTATTCCATAGATCCCCCACCAACAAAATGTTTGGCAGTGGCCAATACGTTAAAGTAATTTGTTGAAGATTTTTGAAGTCCCTGCAAATATGCAACTCCTAATTTTGCAACGTTATCAGTGTTTGATCCAAATGTCTCATAGGTTTTTCCCCAACGAATGTCTTGAGCAACATCAAGATTAGGAGAAAAACTCCAATATATTCCAGTGGCAGTCATCTCTTCGGCGGTTGCGGCTGCTACGCGTTTTACTAAATCAGCATCGTGACTTGCGCCCAATCCAATGGCATGAGGAAAAACAGTAGCCCCCAAAACATTGGCATGGCCATGAATAGCATCAATCCCATATAGCAGAGGAATTTTCAGACATGTGCTCTTGGCCGCGGCCTGAAAATTGTTTATCATATTAAGCCAAGCTGATGGAGTTTCTTGTTTTGGTCCCGCTCCTCCTCCGCTTAATAGCGCTCCTAAATTATACTTGGTAATTTCACTGAGATTGTGAATGCTATTTTTTTCAATCAACGCCATTTGGCCGATTTTTTCCCACTCTGTCATTTTGCTCATTAAATCGTCTACTCTTTCTTCAATAGATAAATCTTGATTTAAATATGGCGAATTTTCTTGTCTGCACCTTTCAGACAAATTGTCATTAAGAGGTGCCGTATTTTTATTTCTGAACACAAGAAAAAGTGTTCCTAAAATTAAAATAAGAACAATCACGCAAAGAACCAAGAGGACTGCCTTTTTATGATTTTTTATTTCCAAAAAAATATTGCGCATCATATTTCCAATTAATAATTAAGCATAACAAAAAACCGTCTTGATTAAAAGCGGTTTTTTGAGCGATACCCAGTGCCACTAATAATTTAAATTATTTTCCTAAATGTTTAGAAAAATGTTTCCACGATTGCTGAGCATCTTTTACGAGGTCCTTTGCCATATCTTCTGATATTTTTTTTGTCTTGACATATTTTTCGGCCGAATTTTTCATAAACTCTTTGTATTCTTTCTCTCCCATTTTTTCTATTTTTTTAACTTTAGGGGAAATATATTTATAGAAATCAGCCGTTACGTCTTCTATGCTTTTCTTTATATTTATCTTAACCGACTTACCTTTTTTTGAAGCCAAAAATATGCTGGCCGCAACGCCCAATGCTATACCGGCGACAGCTCCTTCTAAAAACTTTAATGCATTGCCTTTTGCCATATAATTTTATTTTTGTTTACTTATATTTTTATTAATTATTAATTTTATTTTTGTTTGTTTTTTTCTTAAAAAACTTAGAGATAAATGATAGATTAAAAATATTCTCTAAAAATTTATTGATTTTTTCGTATAATTCAGACGATTCCTTATTAACGCCGTCCATAAATTTTTTAACAGATTTGCTAAACTTAATTATATCGTAAGCTATCACGCTAATTAATACTGTGCCCACAATCGCTGCAAGCGATATTACAAAATTAAATATTATTTGAGATATTTCTAATATCGACATATTTTTTGGATTATATGATTTTTCGACCCTGCAACAAACGTACTACGATTAATATAACCGCAATTACCAATAGGATGTGTAACAGTCCGCCCACCGTATAGGAAGTAATTAATCCTAAAAACCATAGAACTAACAAAATTGTAATTATTGTCCACAACATAGTTTTTTGCCTGCCTGCCGGCAGGTTTTTAATAATATTTATTTTTCTTGTTTATCTAATTTTTCTGCGGCTTCCGGTGTTGATACGGTTTTACTTATCAAAAATAGTTTGACTATTGCGAAAGCGACTAAATAATATACTAACATAGCTAAAAGTGTAGTCCATTCAAAGATACTGCCCTGCACAGCGGTTTTCAAAAACACTGCGTTAAAAGGAGCCGTAAACGGCCATGTGACAGCGTAGATAAAATTTGTAAATCCCGCTGTAGGGTTTGCGCCCATAAGTTTGAGCACAAAACGGAACGCAAGCAACGCCTCAAGAAGCCCAAGAAGATACCACACGATTTGAGTACCCTTTAATAAGGGCTTGGTCGTGGGAGAATTAGATGAATCCATATATTTTTGTAATTACCTATTAATTATATAAATTTAATATTAATAACATCGACAAGTTAATTATACTCTTATAACGAACGAAAGTTTACAAGCTGGTAGATAATTTAATCAGCCAATCATGAAGCTGTTGTAAAATATCACCAAAGGGCGAATCACTTACCTTAATACTTACTGGGATGGTTGTCTTCACCGGCACCTGTATTGTTGTGTCTATCGGCACACTTGTATCGATTGGAATTGCAATAGTCACCTGTTGCTCTGTAGTCGGAATGATCACGGGCACGTCTACTGTAATTTTAATCGGGACAACGGTTTTAATAGGAACACTAAAGGTGCTGTCAATTGCTACATTCGCCGTAAATGGCGTAGTTAGAGGTTGATCTTGTATTTGTTGTACCATAGCAGCTGCTTTCGTTGCCTCATCAGAAATTTGATATTTTATATTCCACAGATAAATAAACAGCGCAATATTTATAACCGACAAAATTAAAACCGACGCCATAAAAAAATATTTTATTACTTTTCCAACAACTGTTTTTGTTTCCATGTTTTTATTATTTTAGCTTATATTCTATCTATTTCTCGACCTTTATCTTGATAGTATGCCTATATGTTAACTATACGCTTATATCTGACAAATGATATAGCATCAAAATTTAATATTTTTGTCAACCAAAACCACCCTGATTAAAAAGTATTTAAACGCCCCGTACTAGGCTTTTCCTAGTACGGGGCGTTTAAAATGCGCGAGGTTATAATTTGCCTAAATCTAACGTATGGTCTACGTGTATTTTTTCTATAAAATCTTGCATGTGGCTTATTAATATTATTGCCCCGTCAAAATCCTCAATTGCTTTTGCAATAATGGGGATATGCCGGAAATTAATATGGTTAGTAGGCTCGTCTAAGATAAGCAATCCCGGTTTTTCTAAAGCAATAGTCGCAAAAGCAACAAGCCCCTTCTGTCCCTCTGAGAGTGAACCAATTTTAGATTTTAAAATTTCTGCGTCCAAAAGAAACCCGGCCGCATGAGACCTCAATCCCTGCTCTGTGTCGTCGCCACCCATTGCCATAGCAAGTGTTTGGTATACTGTCGCGTCAAAATCCAGCGTTGAAAAATCTTGTCTATAATATCCAATTTTAACTCCTGCTTTTACGTGTTCTCCTTTTTCATGCCCTGAAGCTAACTTTTCTAAAAGCGTTGTCTTGCCAATTCCATTAGGGCCGACCAGAAGCAACCTTTCGTGTTTATTTAAAGTTATGTTTACTTTTTTATTTATGAATTTATGGTTTTTTGCCACCGCCACCAAATCCAACTGCAAAATTACGCCCCCAATATCTTTTTGCGAAGGAATAGAAAAATTTCTTATTGTTTTATCTTCTCTTCTTACCTCAACAACTTCTCCCTCTAGCTCTTCAATTTTCTTTTTCATCTTTGAAGAGACGTCTCTAAGGTGTCCTCCCTTCTGCGCAAAAAAGTTAGCTTGCTCTTTTCTATGAGAAATATCTTTTTCTAATCTGGCGTTTTTCATACGCTCTCTTTCCAGCCTTGATTTTATTTCCGCAACGACAGTAAAATAATCTCCTGTATATTGCTCAACTTTTTTAGAAAAAATATCCAGATACAAAACGCCTTGTGTAAAAGCATTTAAAAAATCTGCGTCGTGAGAAATAACAATACAGGTTTTTGGATATTCAATAATAAATTTCGTTAAATGCTCAATACCCGCCTTGTCTAAATTGTTTGTCGGCTCGTCTAACAAAAGTAAATCTGGGTCTTGTATTAAAGCTGATGCCAAAAGAATTCTTGCCTGTTGCCCACCGGAAAGATTTTTTACTTCCCTGTCGTGAGGCATAGAAAGATTTACTATTTCAAAAACGTCGTCAATTTTTTTATCAATATCATAAACCTTATTTTTAAAACACCTCTCAAAAAATTCTCTCACAGACAATTTTAAATCTTCGCGCCCTATCACTTGTTTTGCTGAAGCTATTGTTAAACCATTGTTTAAATTAACTGCTCCCGATTCCGGTTTTGATTCGCCTGTTATCAATTGAAAAATTGTGCTTTTTCCTGCGCCATTCTGCCCCATTAAGGTAATTTTTGAACCTCTGCGTACAGAAAAACTCGCCTCATTTAAAATTGGCTTGTTGGTTCCCCACTCAAATGAAACATTAGTGAATTTTAGTATAATCTCATCGCTTGGCATAATAAATACTTTACCATATTTTTACGTGATTATCCACCACGTTCACTCCAACCAAAAACCACCTCAATGAAAAGGTGGGGTGCGAGACATAATAATTTTCTACAAAAATTAAACGTCCCAGCAACGTAAAAATCCCCCGAAGGGGATTTTGTATCGTTGCGCGGGTGGCTGAACGCTTTCCGAACTTTTGATTGGGAAAGGTGCTTCCCTAAACCCGCACTGGCGATTAAAGAAATAAGACAATTATTGGCGCTAGTTTAGGTTTACTCTAACATATATTTCACAGTAGCATCTGCGAGTATCTTCATAGTATCAAATATCTTCATAGTAGGATGTTTAGGTATAAGTAATTGTAGGTCTGTGCAGGCTAAAACAACACAATCAACCCTTTTATTCTCAAAATCATCAATAATTTTAACTAGTTCCTCTCGGTCTCTATTGTTTTGTTGACCGATAACTAAATTATAGATAAACTTGCCCATTTTTTCCTGCTGCAAATCGTTTGGAGCTTCAAATGCTATATTATTTTCTGTAAATGCATTTTCGTATAATTTGTTTCTGATTGTTGCCGACGTTGAAACTATTCCAACTTTTTCCATTCTATTATCCTTCAAAAATTTCACAGTTTCCTCGACAATACTTAAAACAGGAATCTTAACCGATTTTCTTATTTCCTCAATAAAAATATGCAATGAATTACAGGGCATTACAATAAAATCTGCACCGCTTTTTTCTAATCTTTTAGCTTCTTCTATCAGAAAGGGTAAACACCTTTCAATACCTATGTTTTTTGAGATAGCATCTTCTTCTATTTTATATGGTAGTGGGACGCTTGAAACAATAATCAACGGTCTATTTGTTTTATCTTCTTTCTGACAAGAAAAAATAACATCCAAATAAAATTCGGAAGTTGTTTCTGGTCCGAGTCCTCCAATTATACCTAATGTTTTCATATTTCTATCTTACTAAAAAATCGCTTAAAAATAAAGGTGGCGGTTCAAATCCCCTTGCCTGTCACCCAAATATAAACAAAAATCCCGAATCTTGCCTACGGCAGACAGGCAAAAGTATCGGGATTTCATGGCGCGGGCGAGGGGATTTGAACCCCTGATCTCCTCCGTGACAGGGAGGCGTCTTAAACCAGGCTGGACTACGCCCGC
>CAYOIH010000011.1:0-20460 GCA_964404005.1 uncultured Candidatus Saccharibacteria bacterium | reverse complement strand
CAACATGTTTTAAGTGCCTCATACTGTAAAGTATACCAGTGGCCAGTGCATTATTCCCAAGAAATTAGCAAAAGTGGTATAATGACAGAATGAAAATAATCGTTGCCAAGGACAAAAAGTTAGAAGGGCACAACTTTTTTGTAAAATTTGTCAGAATTTTTAGTGTACCCATCCTAAACAGTCTGCCCAAAAAATTTTTACGGAAATTTATGCGCGGGTCAAGCCAGGATGCCGAAGTTGTACTGGATAATGTAGGTTCTGCTAGGGCTTTGGAAGTTATGTACGGAAGATACAGAAGAAATCTTTTTGCGAGGGGTGCCTTGCAAGGAATAGCTGATATATTTTGGCACCACTTTGTTTCACAGGCCAAAGGCGTAAGAAACCGGCTTAAAATTGTGGAGAGCAATTTAAATAACGAAATCTGCCGGCTTTTAAAAGAAAAAAAAGAAAAAGAAATCAAAATTGTGACTATCGGCGGAGGGTCAGCAAGAGGCATTCTTGAAGTATTGAAAAAACATTCTGATGCTTTGAAAAATTGGAAAATTTCTGTGATAAATTTAGATAAGAGTTTAAAAGCTATAGAATTGGGAAAAGAGCTGGCAAAAGATTTTGGTTTTTATGAAAATTTTAAGTGGATCAACGATCTGGCGCAGAATGTTAAAAACCATATTGCGCCCGATTCAATCGATGTTGTGGAAATGGTCGGCTTACTAGATTACTTCCGAGACGAAAAAGCAGTAGAAACTTTTAAAAATATTTATGATATAATGAGGGAAAAGGCTCTCTTTATGGTGGGAAATATTGTGCCGAATAAAGAACAACCTTTTATATCGCGACTTGGTTGGCCAAAAATGTATTATAGACAGCCGTCCGACTTATCAAGGCTTTTATCGGAATCAGGATTTTCGAAAGAAAAAGGAGAGATTATTTTTGAGCCATTAAAAAATCACATAGTAGCGGTTATTAAAAAATAAGATGACGCTTTTAAATGTTTTCGCTATATCTGGACTCGTTAATGCTTTAATCGTTTTGGTTCTGGGTATTTTTATCATTTTTCATAATTGGCGGGATAAAACAAACCGTTTGTATTTTTTAATTGTAATGGCGATTTGTTTGTGGTCTCTAAGCTATTGGAGGTGGCTTTCTAGTAGCGATGAGTTGTCGGCGTTATTTTGGGTCAGGCTATTGTCAGTCGGTTCCACACTAATACCTGTTTTTTATTTTCATTGGATTGCCTCCCTGTTAAAATTTGAGAAAAAAGAGAAGACGACAATTTGGCTGGTTTATATTCTAGGTGGTCTATTTTTACTGTTTTCATTCTCAGATCTTTTTGTAAGCGGAGTCCAGCAGAAATTATTTTTCCCGTTCTGGCCGAATCCTGGAATTTTGTATCATTTTTATTTGTTCGCCTTTTATATCTGTCTAGTTATTTATTCTGGAGTTTTGCTCGTTAGGACTTACAAAATATCTTTCGGCGAGGATAAAAAGAGGATGGTTTATCTTTTAGGGGGTAGCATAATAGCTTTCGGCGGGGGGCTAAGTAATTTTTTCTTATGGTATAACATTCCTATTGCACCATACGGTAATTTTTTGGTGGCTTTTTATGTTGTTCTCTTCGGCTACGCGACAATTAAATACAGGCTATTTAATGTGCAAACTATTGCAACAGAGTTGTTTGCAATAGCAATTTGGATTTTCTTTTTTATCAAAATATTATTGTCTATCAGTTTTAATGATTTATTAGTGAATATTTTTCTATTTATAGCAGTGGTGTTTTTTGGAATTTTGTTAATAAGAAGCGTTTTTAAAGAAGTTAAACAAAAAGAGCAGATGGAGCAGATGGCGAAAGAAATTGAGAGGGCTTATGAAGTGGAAAAGCAAGCTAATAAAGAATTAGAAAAGCTGGATAAATATAAGAACAACTTTTTAATGCAAGCTCAGCACGATATGAGGAGCCCGTTGAGCACCCTTATGGGATATACTGATTTGTTGGTGGATGGCTCTTACGGCAAATTAAGTAAGGGCGCAACAGGCACTGTCGTAAGGATGCAGGACATAATACAAAACAAAATCAAAGATGTAAATAATTTTTTAGATATAGAGCAATTTAAAATGGGTAAGGGAGTTGTTGCCCTAAAGCCCGGCGTGGACCTTTCTTCTATTTTAGAAGAAATAATCAGCGCCCTTAGTCCTAAAACTCAAGGAAAGGGAATATATTTAAAATTTGAGAGGCCGGAGGAAGCATTTGTTGTTACAGCCGACAGGGAAAAATTAAAAGCAGCGATTTTTAACATCGCAGATAATGCAGTAAAATATACAGAGAAAGGAGGGGTGGCAATAATGTTGAAAAAAGAAAAAGAAAAAATTAAAGTTGAAATAAAAGATTCCGGCATCGGGATTCCGCAAGATAAAATAAAAAACATATTTGAGGAGCAGTTTGAAAGGACCCAACGAGCGCAAAGAACAGCCTCGGGAAGCGGGATTGGATTATATTTATCCGGACAGATTATTAAGCTTCACAATGGAAAAGTTTGGGCAGAATCTAACGGCGAAGGGAATGGTTCGATGTTTTATATTGAGTTGCCGATAAGTTAAAAAAGTAAAAATATTTTCCAAAAGCAGGAGAATAATATAGACTAAATTATCTAAAAGGATTATTATTAAAAGGAGATATATTAAGGTTTTGTAGCAATTGTGAAGACAATAAATATAAAAAATATATGGTTAAAAAAGTAAATAAAAAAATTCTTATAGTAGAAGACGACGAGGACTTTATTTCTATACTTAAAACAAAATTTACCGCCGAGGGATTTTCTGTTGTTACCGCCGCAGACGGAGAAGAGGGCGCAAGGCAGGCGGAAAAAGAAAAGCCGGACTTAATTTTTTCAGATGTTTTAATGCCAAAGATGGACGGCGTAGCTATGGCTAAAAAATTGAAAGAATCCGATATTAAAACGCCGATTATATTTTTGACAAACATAAAAGACCAGAATTACATAGAAAGCTTGCAGAAATTGGGCAAGTTCGATTATTTGATTAAATCTGATTTGAGAATCAGCGAAATTGTTGATAAGGCAAAAAAGAAGCTTGGATTGTTATAGGTTTTAATGTTGTTTTTCAACAAAGAATCCGTTATAAAGCGGCTTTTTTGTTGTGTTTGCAATTTATCCACTTTTTGGGCTTATCTTCTATTTGCATTATATGTTATAATTATAAAAAAGGTGCACGACAGCGCAAAGAGCAAAATCATATGAAGGTTGAGTTACAAAAGCTAAAAAAATTTATTTTGGAGGCTGGCTTAATAGATGGAAAAAAATTTGCAGAAGCCATAGACCAAAGCGAAAAATCTAAAAATGGGATTGAAGAGATTTTGGTTTCCGAGGGTTTGATATCGCAAAAAGAGCTGATTAAAATTGAGGCTTATCTTTTGGGTATTCCTTTTATAAATTTAGAGGATGAAACTATTTCGCCCGATGTCTTAAAAATAATTCCTGAATCGATTGCAAGGGCGCATAATATAATCGCCTTCAACAAAAAAGACAACAACCTTGAAGTTGCGATGCTCGACCCGGAAGATTTGAGGATGATTGAGTTTATAAAAAAAACAACTCCTTCCTTAAAAATTTTAGCAAGATTAACCACCCCGGAAGGTATAAAAAATGCCTTATCCCAATATCAAGAGGCCATAGAAATAGAATTTGGAGATATTATGAAAGGTGGCGCGGAGGGGATTAAACACATAAAAGAAGAGGAAATACCCGAAGGGGACGCAAGAGGTAAAGAAGAATTAAAAAAAGCAGCCGAAGAAGTATCTATTATACGAGTTGTTGATACTTTGTTAAAACACGCAATTTTGCAGAGAGCCTCTGATGTCCACATTGAACCCCTGGAAAAAGAGGTTGTTATTCGGTATAGGGTTGATGGAATATTACACGATGTTATCTCTTTGCCAATTACTACCGCTTTGGGTATTGTCGCCAGAATCAAGGTGCTTTCTAATTTAAAACTCGACGAGCACAGGTTGCCTCAAGACGGCAGATTCAAAATTGAGACAGAAGATTTTAAATATTCTATTAGGGTTTCTGTTTTGCCGGTTTTAAATGGCGAAAAAATAGTAATGAGGATGTTGGCCGAAGATACAAAAAGTTACACTTTAGAAGATTTGGGTTTTATGGGAGACATATTGGAAAAAGTCCACGACAGTTTATCAAAAACAACGGGCATGGTATTGATAACCGGGCCTACGGGGTCAGGAAAAACAACTACACTTTACGCAATGATGGAAATTATAAATACTCTTGGGGTGAATATATCCACAATAGAAGACCCGATTGAATATAGAATGCCAAGAATTAATCAAACGCAGGTTAATGATAAAATAGGCTTAACTTTTGCATCTGGATTAAGGGCTCTAGTGAGGCAGGATCCCAATATTATTATGGTTGGAGAAATAAGAGATAGGGAAACAGCAGACTTAGCGGTTAACGCCGCCCTGACCGGACACTTGGTTTTATCAACCCTTCATACTACGGGAGCCGCAGGAGCCATCCCCAGGATTATAGATATGGGTATAGAGCCGTTTTTACTTTCGTCAACTATAAATATAATTATTGCCCAAAGGCTGGTAAGGAAATTTTATGGCGATAAAGAAAAATATAAACTTAAACAGTCAGACTTTGCAAATCTGGAAAAATATTGTGATATAGGAAGAATTACAGAAATATTAAAGCAGGAAAAGATATTAAAGCCCAAAGAAACAATTAAAGATGTGGAACTTTACAGGCCAAAGCCAACCAAAAATTCTTCTTCGGGGTATAAGGGCAGAATCGGGATTTTCGAAGTTTTATCAGTGAATGACGCAATCAAAGATTTAATAAATAGAAAAGCCACAACAACAGAAATAGCCAGGCAAGCTATGCGAGACGGGATGAGAACAATGGTGGAAGACGGCCTTGTTAAAGCCGCTAAAGGGTTAACCTCAATAGAGGAGGTTCTCCGTGTAATAATGGATTAAGCTACAAAAATGGTAAATTTTTCATATAGAGCAAAATCAATCGGCGGGGAGATAAAAACGGGAAATTCGGACGCCAAAAATATAAAAGAGTTAGCCCAAAATTTGAGGGGAGACGGACTGTTTTTGGCGGAGGTTGATTTTAAGACAGAAAACATAAAATCTAAGTTTAACATTCCCCTTTTTTCCGGCAAGGTTTCTATAGCCGAAAAAATGTTAATGACCAGAAATCTTTGGATAATGGTTTCTACGGGACTTCCCCTCGTTAAGGGGTTTTCTATTTTGTCCGCGCAAGCAAAAAGCAAAAGAATGAAAATAGCTCTATTGGATATAGGGCAGGAAACCAGCAAGGGGAAAACTTTATCAGATTCTTTAAGCAAATATCCTGATATTTTTTCCGAGCTTTACCAAAGCATGATACGAGCGGGCGAGGAATCGGGAACATTAGAAGACGCTTTAAGTGTTTTATCGTTGCAGCTGGAAAAGGAAAAAGAAATGAAATCTAAAGTGCAAAATGCGCTGATTTATCCCGGTATTTTAGTTACTACGCTGATTCTTGTTGGAATTTGTTTATCAATTTTCGTGCTTCCAAAACTTAATAATTTTTTTGTAGGACTGCATGCAAATTTGCCCCTGACGACCAGGATAATATTGGGTTCCGGAGATTTTTTCCTGAAGTATTGGTATCTTTTAGCCATAGGAGTTGTTGTTTTAATTTTCGTTTTTTCAGCACTAATTAAAACAAAAAAAGGAAGATTTATTATAGATACGACATTATTAAAAATTCCACTTGTTTCTTCCTTGGTAAAAAAAAGCAATACGGCCGCGTTAATCAGGTCATTGAGCTCTCTTTTGTCTGCGGGCGTTTCTTTAGTAAGGTCTCTGGAGATAACCGCAGGGACTGTAAATAATTTTTATTTTAAACAAGCATTGTCAGAGGCGTCTAAAAAAATAGAAAAAGGAGAAAAATTATTTAGCAGTTTAAAAACCCATCAAGATATTTTTCCTTATGGCACAACCGAAATGATTGAAATTGGAGAGGAAACGGGTAAAACTTCTTTAATTTTGAAAAAATTGGCGGAGTTCTACGAGGAAGAAGTGTCCAACGTAGCGGAAAATTTATCTGCAATAATTGAACCGGTTTTACTGGTCGTTATCGGGCTAGCGGTCGGAGTTTTCGCAGTTTCCATAATGGGACCGCTATACTCGGTCTTGGGCACGATATAAAATTTATAAACATTTTGGCTTGCAGACTCAAAATTAATGCGTGGATATGAATAAAAATAACAACGCTGGATTTACCCCGTTAGAAGTTTGCGATGGAATAATATCGCGCTAAAAGTCCGGCGGGATTTTTAGCGCCAAAAATTAGCGATTAAATTATTAAATGATTACAAAAAAATATTTTAAGAATGGCAAACTTCTAACGGGGTTTACTTTAATTGAAATAATTATTGTGATCGCGATTTTGAGCGCCATAGCGGCAATAGTTGTTTTTAATTTTCCCTTTGTCAAGAAAAAATCAGACTTAGATAACAGCGTTAAAGAGTTTGTAAGCGTGTTAGAGCTTGCCAGGAACAAAACTATTTCGTCTGAAGGCGACAGCCGGTACGGAGTCCATCTAAATACCGCGGTCTCGCCCAATCAGTATGTATTATTTAAAGGGGAAAGTTATGCGGATAGAGACGTTCCTGCTGATGTAATATACTGCTTGCCTGACACAACTGAATTTTATGATATTAATTTGGGCGAGGGAAACGAAATAGTTTTTGACAGGCCGGGCGGCGGAGTAGAAAATTCCGGAAGCGTTTCTGAGAGGATTAAATCAGATGCCGCTTTAAATAAAACCGTTTATATCGCAAGCTCCGGTCTTGTAAGCTTCAACTTGCCGGTGACTCCGCCAGGATCTAACAGGGTTATAGATTCAAGGCATGTTTATTTTAACTACAGCAGAACCATCGACACCGTAAACGAAAATATAATATTAACTTTTGATGGCACTATAACAAAAACAATTCCGATCAGTTCTAATTTATCCGGGGGAGAGATAGAATGGAGTGGAGTTTTTGACGTCGGAGGAGAAAATCAGGCGTTATCAATCAAGACTCATAGTTTAAATAATCCAGATATGTATTTTAGCATCCACAGAGACAGGAGATATAATAATAAGAGCCTCAAAATTACAATTTCTGGGGACAGCTCGGGAAGTCTTGCGGAGTATCCGGCAGACGGCACAGATGCTAATTTCTCGTCAGCTTATGTTTCCGGTTTTATAAAAATATAAATGATTAAAGAAAAAAATATCGATTCTATAAGCATGGCAAAAAAAGAAAACTTCGGCTTTATGCTTTTGGAAATAATAATATCAATAGCCATTATTACTATTGTTTTTGTGACCTTGTCCGGCATAGGAGTACTGGTCATAAATACTTCGTCTTCGATACGGAACGAAACCAAGGCAGATTTTTTGATGAAGGAAGAGTTCGAGGCTGTGAGAAATTTTCGCGATGGAACCACGTGGGCGACAGACGGCCTTGGCGCAGTAAACACGGGCAGCGGGAATCCATATTATTTAACAAATAATTTAGGCAACTGGGCACTTGTTTCTGGAACAGAAATAGACGGTGTTTTTACAAGGAAAGTTATTTTTGATAAAGTTTCCCGCGATCCGGTCACTCACGATATCGAAGACATCTATAATCCAACAAATAATGATAGCGATACCAGAAAAATCACAGTAATAATTACGTGGCAAGGAAAAACATCTCAAGTTGTTTCATATTTTACTAATTGGAAATGATGATTAAAAAATTTTTAAATAAATTCATCCGTGCCGGAAAAAACGCGTGTCATGGGGTTATTGACGGAAAAAAACATTGGAGAGGATTTTCACTTTTAGAAGTTTTGGTTTCCATTGCAATTTTCTCTATAATTCTGTTGGTGGTGTCTTTATTTTTTTCTTCGATGAACGCGTCTAATTCAAAAACAAAAGTTGATGCTGACGCATTGGAAAATGCGCAAAAAGCCATCGAGGAGATAGCGTATGAAATAAGGGGAGCTAAAAGCATTTATACTCCTACAACTACAGCGAGCCAGCTTTCATTGGAAACATCGAGATATTTGCCACCCGGAGAAGACAATACTTTTATTGATTTTTTCTTGTGCGGTTCTGTGGTTTGCCTGAAAAAAGAATTCCAAGAACCAATTGCCCTAACATCAGATTCTGTGGATGTAACAAGCCTTGAATTCTCACAAATTTCAACCGGAGGGGCGCCCTCTGGGCCATCGTCAGTGCAGATAAATATAACGGTTAGTTCTGCGGCCGGAGAAAATTTTTCTTCGGTAAGCCTTACGTCAACAACATCTTTAAGAAATTATTAACCCCGCTAAAAATTTGAACACACAAGAAAAATCAATGAATAAAATTGTAAATAGTCAAAAGGGGTACGTCATCTTAATGATTACATTTTCCATAATGATAATTATGTTAACTATGGCTATGGCCGTAAGTTTTTTAACAGCCAACAGACAAAAAAACATCACTAACACCGTCAAATCAACTCAGGCGTATTATGCGGCTGAAGCAGGAATAGAAGACGCTTTATTAAGATTAAAAGAGGCGCCCCAGACGCTATCTCTTTCTTATAATTTAAATGTTAATAATGCGGCCGTTGCCGTTGATATTCTAAACGCCATTGGCGCATCAAAAACTATAACCGCGCAAGCTAACAATAAAGACGTAAATAGAAAAGTGCAGGTAGTCTGCAGTATAGGCAACAGCTTAAACGCCTCTTTTTACTATGGGGTAGAAGTAGGAGCGGGAGGTCTCGTGATGAATAATGGAAGCAAAGTGATGGGAAATGTTTTTTCTGCCGGAGATATTTCTGGTTCAGGAATTATTGATGGAGACGTTGTAGTCTCTGGAAACGGGCATAGCATAAAAGGAGTTACTGTTAATAAAAATGCCATGGCATATAGTTGTTTGTCTCCTGCAATAATCAAAGGAAGTCTGGTTTATGTGACCGGCGGTTTGCATACTTGTGCAGTAAGTGGCACAACTTCTACGCAATCAGAGGAAATTTCAGAGCAGCCATTACCGATACCTCAAAGCCAGATCAACGATTGGAAGGCCGGGGCAGCAGCGGTTCAAGTTTTTACCGGGAATAAAACCATTAGCGGCAATCAGACATTAGGCCCCATTAAAATTACAGGCAATTTAACCATAAGAAACAATGCTAAACTTAATATGACAGGCACCGTGTATGTAGCCGGCAATATATCTATAAGTAATAATTCCACCGTAAAATTAGACAGTTCTTACGGGTCGCTGGGCGGGGTACTTGTGGCCGACGGAACTATACATCTTAGCAACAACAACACGTTTTCCGGATCGGGCCAGCCGGGAAGCTACCTGCTAGTTCTTTCAATTAACACTTCAGACGACGCCATATCTATTAGCAACAATGTATCCGGAGGGGTTTTTTATACAAGCGCCGGAGGGCTTGATGTCTCTAATAATGTCTCCCTTATTGAGGCAACAGGATACAAAGTTATAATGCAGAACAATTCCACAATAGAATATAGCAGCGGAGTGGTGAATATTTATTTTACGTCTGGGCCGGGAGCCGGCTGGGAAGTGGCGAGCTGGCAAGAATATTAACCCCATTAGAAGTCTAGATTAAGTAGGAAAAAAAATAAAGTGGCACAAAAGATGGCTGTAGTCGGGGTTATTAACGAGTCTACAAAAATATTTTTGTTCAAGACTTCTAATGGGGTAAATTTTATATTTTACATAAGCAGATATTAATACTATAATTATATTATAAGCGACGGAAAATTTATTTATTTTACGCGCGTTCACTTAAAAGTTGAAAGATGGCATTTCTAGATTTAAAATATAAAATATTTGGTTTAGATATAAATGATTTGTCTTTAAAAATTGTAAAGCTTAAAAAGAAGAGCAGGGGATTTGCTTTAGCTTCTTTTAACGAAGCAAAAATAGCGCCCAGTATTATAAACGACGGAGTAATAGAGGACGAAGAAGCTTTAGCTAAAATTATAAAATCAGCTTATAGCACAGTTAAAGGCGAAAAAATAAAAACAAAATATGTAGTTGCTTCCCTGCCGGAGGAAAAGTCTTTTTTACAAGTAATTCAGATGCCGAGAATGAGCAAAGAAGAATTAAATCTGGCCGTACCCCTTGAAGCAGAAAATTATATCCCTATGCCGATCAGCGAAGTTTATTTGGATTTTCAAGTCATTTCTCCGCTCAAAGATTATTTAAATTATCTTGAAGTGCTGATTGTCGCCATGCCTAAAAAAATCGTCGATTCTTATATTTCTTGTTTTAAAAAAGCCGGCCTCGTGCCGATAATTCTTGAGCCGGAGTCAGGGGCGATTGCCAGGGCTTTGGTGAAAAAGGAAGACAAATCTTCGCCAGTAATCTTGATTGATTTTGGAGAGAATAATACAGATTTTGTCGTCTTTTCCGGTGGCTCTGTACGTTTTACTTGTTCTATTCCAATTTCGTCACGGCTGTTAACGGAGGCTATATCAGAGTCATTAATTATTGATTTTTATGAAGCTGAAAAGCTAAAAATAAGCCATGGCTTGGGCGGAGGAAGAAACAATAGCAAATCATTAAGGGCGGGGCAAATTATGACTCCGATTTTGGAAGACATGGCAGGCCAAATAAAAAAATATTTAAATTTTTATCGCGATCATTCTTCCTATGAATATCTGATTCCTTCCGGAAAAACGGAAAAAATTTTATTTTGCGGTGGCGGGTCAGAATTAAAAGGGTTAACTGACTTTATGTCTAAAAGGCTGGGCGTTCATGTGGAGCTCGGAGATCCTTTAATAAACCTTTTACTTAAGAAACCAAAAAGCGCTACGAAAGAAAACCTGATGCCTTTTGTAACAGCTATAGGCCTGGCGTTAAGGCAGATAAATAATAATTGGCAATCCGGCTTATGATAAATCTCCTGCCCGCAGAAGAAAAACAAAAACTGATTTTAGAGATTAAAAAAAGACTGGTAATAAACTGGGGGATTATAGTTTTGGTTTTTTTGGTTTGTTTAATATTGGTTTTGTTTTCGATAAAATTTTATATTTTATCCGAAGCAGATTATCAAACTGGCGCCTTACAGCAAGCCCAAAAAGAAAACCAAACTCAAGAGTTTATAACTACAAATGAAACGATACAGAGCTATAATAAAATTTTGACGCAACTTGATTCTTTTTACAAAAAAGAAATATATTTTAACCAAGTTTTAAAAATTATATCAGAAGTTCAAAGCCCGAAAGATTTGCGTTTGGCCAGTTTTGCTTTAAACAGAGATAATGACGGAGGGGGTGTCCGCGTGACTGTTTTCGGAGTCAGCGGTACCAGGGATAGCTTGCTTATTTTTAGGCAAAACGTTGAAGGACGCCAAGAAATAAAAAATCCTTATTTTTCTCCAGAAAGCTGGATAAGCCCGGATAACGTAAATTTTTCTTTAACGTTTGAGGTTAGCCAAAATGAAAAACAACAATAATAAGATTTTTATAATTTTATCGATTTTCGCGCTGGTATCCATGTTCCTTGCGGTATTTTTTATTTTCCCGTTGCTAAACGAAATAAAGATAAACTCTAAAGATTTAATTTCAGCAAAGAATAGAGTAGCCTTCTTAAGCGCGCAGACTAAAGAAACGGAAAATTTTAAGAATAATTACGAAGCCCATAGGCCCAATTTAGATAAAATAGAAAAAATGTTCGTAGATTCGGACAATCCTGTTGATTTTATTAAATTTTTAGAAAAAACTGCGACCGATTTGAGTATTACTTCTCAAATTTCTTTGCCTTCTTCTAAAAATTCTATGGGAACGGGCCCAGAATCCATTATCTTCCAGCTTTCTTCAAAAGGATCCTTTTCGGAGATGTTAAATTTTACCCAAAAAATAGAAACAGGGCCGTATCTGATTGAAATCGAAAATTTAACTATTCAAAACTCTCAAGAAAAAGACACTCAAGAAAAAGATACTTCTGAAGATTATCTTTCAAGAAAAGTTGACGCAACTTTCACAATAAAAGCCTTCATAAAACCTCGTTAGAAGTCTGACAAGGTAGAAAAAAATTCAATAAGTTAAAAATAGTTTGAGCCAGGATTATTAATGAGTCTGCAAAAATATTTTAAAAAAAATATTTTTGCTCAAGACTTTTAACGGGGTAAACAATGAAACCCATACCCAACATGTTAAAAGAGACATCGGCAAGGATAAAGAAAATCTTTTGGGTTTTAGGGTTGTACGCTTTTTTGGTTATTCTGTTTTTTATTTTTATTGATTTTATTTTGGGCGGTTTTATATTTTATAAGTACGTTTTTTTAACGGAAAAAGCGGAGCCGAAAATTACCCAAACTATTCTTAAATTTAACACCGGGGCATATCAGAACGTGATGAGGGAAATACAGGCGAGGGAGGGGGGTGGCGAAGAATCTTCGGCTGTGGAAGGATTTCTGCAATAATTTTCCGGACAATCTAAAAATACATCGTCGCTACCTGACCAAAGATAAAAACCCTAAACACATTTGTCTCGGGTTTTTTTATTTGCTCGCCTCATTGAAAAATTATACTTTTGTGATATAAATATAATAATAGGGGCGTGGTGAAATGGTATCATAGAGGTCTCCAAAACCTTTGGTCTGGGTTCGATTCCCAGCGCCCCTGCATAACAGTACTTTCCGCGTAAAGTTCTTCTATTTCTCCTCTATTTTTGCCTATTTTGAGAGGTTCTAACCGCTTGTTTTCTTTTGTTACATCTTTTAAGGGAATTAATGTGTTTTCTATATCAATCGCTATTAATCTGTCTTTCAACAGCAGGTTCGAACCTAATCGTAAGAACACGGCTTTTTTGTCATAGGGTTCTCCATTTTCCAATTTTGTTTTTGCATCTCGCGCAAAATTAAATACCTCATCCGCTTTTTCTAAAAATACATCAACATTTTTACCGGTTCTATCAAAAACATTTTCCCAGCGTTTTTTCTCTGTCGTGAGGGGCTCTTTGCGCATTCTGAATTCTTCTTCGTCAATTTCATGCGCGGCTCTCATATCAATCAAACCAGATAGCTTTTTCATGCATTCTTTGTATGCCTTATTCTGCACATCGAGAACAGATTCGGTTTTTTGAGCCGTTTTTTCATTTTCTTTCTTTACCCATTTCAGAGCATATTCATGTAGATCCGCCGGTATGGTTAGCGAGTCGATTGCAAGTTTAATTTGTCTTTCTAATTCTTTTTGCTCTATGCATTTTTGAGTACAATTTTTAGTCGTTCTTTTGGTGCAATGATAGTAAATATACCTGTGTATGTTCCCATTCTTTTGTCTTTTAATTTTTTCTTCGGCTGTTATCATGGCCCCACACTCCCCACATCGCATCATACCTGTAAATGCAAATATGTGCGTTTTGGGGCGAGGTTTACCCTTTCTGCCGAGAATTACCTGTATTTTGTCATATTCTTCATAAGTCATTAATGGTTTATATGTTCCCTTGTACCAAAGCCCGCTTCCTTTTGGATATTCAAACATTCCATAGTACACGGGGTTAGTGAAAATGTAATATATCGTGTTTTTACTCATCTCTTTCCCGTTAGGCATTCTGAAGCCCCATTCTTTTGTGGCTATCTCTCTAACTTTCGGCGCGGAGTATAGTCCTGTCAACATTGTGTCAACCATTTTACGCATTAGAGCAAACCTTTCCGGGTCCGGGTATATTTGCTTATTTCCTCGGACTTCATATTTGTTGTTTTTATAACCAGTTGGAGCCGGGGCAGGGTATAGCCCTTTTTCGCATTTCGCTCTTAACCCGCGCTTTACGTCTTCGCCCTTGTTGTCGTTTTCCAGTTTTGCTTGGCTACAAAATAAATTCAGCAAGAATTTGTCATTAGGAGTATCATGAAATGTCTGGCTCGGGGTTCTAACTTCAAATAGTTTTTTCTCATCCATTAAGTAAATAATTCTGCCAGTATCCACTGAATTCCTTGATATTCTACTTGCGTTCCAAACTAAAATTCCGTTAGCAAGGCCGTTTTCAATTTTTGCAATCAATTCATTTGTGAATTTAGGTCTGCCGGGCTTTTTTGCTGAATGTGATTCTTCTATTATCTCAACTATGTTTAGCTTTTCTCGCTCAGCAACGTCCAAAAGTTCTTTCCTTTGCGATTCAATGCTCAAAACCTGCCGGTCTTCTGTTTCAGAACTTTTTCGGCAGTAAAGTATGTATTTAATTGCTTTGTTTGTATTCTGCATATTTTTTTAGGCAGTTTATGTGCCATTAGGTCATATCATACCGCCTTATTATTAAAACGCCATACCGGCCTTGATAAAATCTTCTGGTTTCATTATCTTGAAACCGTCCAGTTGTATCCTGCACTCCTCGACAATCTGTTTGAACTGAAAGGGTTTGAGCGGATGCTCGGCAAGGACTTTTTCTAGTCTTTTGTCGGCTAAAGACCTTTTTCGCCTGTCGTAATGCGCGTCGCCTATGAGTTTTAGCTGTAACGCTCCCGCTTGCCGTACCATCACGGATCTACCTATCAACGAAGCGGCATCGTAATAAGGTAAGCCAGCTTTTTTGCAAACACCGAAACACTCATCAATATCGTAGATTGGCAAATCAATGGCCGCAACATCCAATTCGTTCATTACTTCGTCAAAAGCATCCGAGAGAATTTTTTTAGCTATTTCGTCGTTAAAAACCTCGTAAAAATTTCTTTCTCTTTTATGGTTTTTATCGGTTATGTTGGCTAAAAACTTTTTCAAGGGAGTTCTGCTCTGAAAGGTTATTTCTATCCTTAAAACCTTAAAAGGCAGTTGTTTCATTCTGATTTTTCTTGCGACTTCCAGCTCCTCTGGCGTTTTGGCGTTATTCAACATTTCTGCTCCCTTGCAGTAAATCCTAAAACCCATTTGCTTGTTATACATTCTGCCACAGAACCCGATTTCTTCCTGCTCGGTGTAGTAGGTGTGGCTCGTTGTTTTATATCGCTTTCCCATACTTAAAAATGGTATGAGCTTCAGATATTCAATCGGGTTGGGGAACTGTTCAAGAATAAAATTGAACGAGTATGCGATGCTTTTAACATTGGCATAGTAAAGGTGTGCCTTTGTGATGATTTTACCTTCAAATATATATTCAAGTTTGTTTTCCAACAACTCGGTTATTCGTCCGAAGTCATCTTCGCTGACACCGAAATAATTAGTTCCACGAAAAACTTTTGGAGCTGAGAACTGTATGTCAATGCTTTCAGTAAAATATCCGCCCAATGCGCTCGGAAGCATTTTGATTGTAATAGTAGGGAGATAACCTATTTTTGGGTCGTTAGGGTTGAAAAAATACATTAACGGCTTCGCGACCGTGCTTGGTCGTTTTTCAAATCGTCTCAAATTGACTTCGGTAACTTGCAAGTTCTTGATTTGTAAAACAATTGTGTCGATTATCATCCCTTTTCAGGGTATGACAAAGTATCAGTATCATACCCAGGTTCATTTTTATTATTAATTCGCGGGTCCGACTGAGCGTTGCCATAAACAGCACCGTAAAGAGCCACGAGGTTGTTTGCCCGGCGGGTAGCTTCTTCGTCCGATAGTTCTATGCCATAATTTTTGACATAGAGTTTCTTAAATTCTTCAATGGCTTCTTTTGGTAGCATAAAATTACGTATTTGAATAAATGCGGTTCTTCAAAGTTTTTTGATTGTTGAATAACGTTAATGCCGGAAGCTTTACTTCATCGTTCCAGTATTTATCCATCGCTTTCTCAATGTCTTTCTCGTCTTCAAAGATAAACTTTACTTTTTTAGGGTTGGTTTTATCCGTTTCAAGCAATTTATGGCCGAGCGTGAATAGGGCCGTCGCTAAACCTAAATCAAATGTTGAGAATTTTTTGCTCATAATAATTATTTATAATTTTTATTATGAGCTAATCATTTCATATCCTCTGTTGCCAAAAAAACGAGAGGGTAGAGGAGGTCAAAGCAACAAAATAAACGGCAGTGAAGCCGTTTTTGAGCACAAAAAAAGAAGATTCGGTTAAGAACCCTCTAAACTAAACTAAGCCTATGCCTAAAAAACCCTCTTTAACCCTCTATTTCAACCACATATTTTGTTTTTTCTTATTCATGCAATAATTTATCTTACCTTGTAGATCTTTATTTTTTTGTAGTTCCTTTTTAGTATATTCAATGATCTCTAACATCCTTGTCTTTCTTTGGGGTGAATCTAAACCGGACAATCTGCTATCGTCATCATCTTTTGGTTGCTTGATTGCTTCAAAGACAGCCTCAATTGCTTTTTGTATTCCAAAATTCGGTTCGGTTAAACATCTTAATAGCTTAAATTGTCTGGTATTCTCTTTACCTACCTTTATATTTGACCCTTCCTTGTAAAACTTAAAATAACCAACACCATTTTCGACGCGAGTAAATGGCTTACTAGTTATATTGCTTTCTGAATCAGTCTTTTGTTCCGGTGCTATGTTTACGGGTAATTCGTCTGTTGTGTATATTCCATTTTTCACTCCGTTTTTAATGAAATCTTTTATTCTGGGGATACTAACTTCTGCCGTATATGCGTTTCCTTCTATTTTTGAATCCGGATTTATGCGACTAACCTGTTCGTAGGAGACATTGTTAATAATTTTTAATTCTTCCAATAATTCTACGAGTTTATCAATTTCAGATTCAAAAATACCAAATTTTTGTTTTATATCTTCAATATAAAAATCTATTTCATCTATCTTTTGTGCATCAAAAAGACCAAAAGAATAGGTTCCTGTGTCCAGGGCATATTGTGCGATTTCTTGTTCTATGGTCATTGTAATTTTAATTTATTTAATTCTGATACTTTTTTGACTATTTTTCAAGGTGGGGGGGGATTCCTTTTTATATAAAATCGTTATATGATAAATTAATTTAATAATGACGCCTAAACTCATAGATTTTCTATGGGCACGGCATGAAATTCCCATCAAAGGTATTGAGCTCCATGCTCAGCGTACTCTTTGATGGGTCTTGTCGGGAAACTGGCAGGTGCTGGGCTGGAGCTCTATGTTTGCATAGATTTTCCACCGGCATAAAAAGCTGGCTTTTTGTTTTCCGCGACAGAAATTATTAAATAAATAATATCTATGAATGAGATAATCTATATACTAACCAATGAGGCGATGCCGGGTTATGTAAAAATTGGCATGACGAATAGTTCTGTTTTAGATAGATTAAAACAATTAGACAGAACAAATGTTCCTATGCCTTTTGAATGCTACTACGCTTGTGAAGTTGGTAGCGCGAGAGAGGAGGAAAGATGGTTGCATTCTATATTCTCTGATCGCAGGGTTCGCGATGAGCGAGAATTTTTTAAGATAGATCCCGAGCGTGTTGTTGCCGCCATTCGCAGAATTCAAAAGAAGGATGTCACTCCAAAAGATTTTATAAATGTAACGAAGGAAGAAGAAAACGCGCTCGAGGAAGTTAAAGTGGTTAGAGCAAGATTTGATTTTTCTAAATACAAAATACCCGTTGGATCTGTCATCGTTTTTTCAAGAGACGATTCTATGAAAGCTAAGGTGCTGGAAAACAATAAAATTGAATTCAAGGGCAAGGCAACAAGTTTATCAGAATCTGCCCAGAAGTTGCTGGGGTACAAAAGGGGAGTGGCCGGAACATTATACTGGATGTACGAAGACGAAACCCTTGATGAGCGTCGTCAAAGAATGGATGCCGGAGAGTAGTTTTACTTTTCCTCCGAATAAAGCTAAGAGACAACAAAGTCGAGAGCTAGTCAATTATTATTAACTTAATAAAAAATATGGAAACAGACACAAAAATATCGCCAAAATTAAGATTACCCACGTTCCTGTTCGCCTTTTTCTTGGGTATGTTGGGCGTACATAGGTTTTATGTGGGCAAAGTTGGCTCCGGTCTTGCCCAACTCCTTTTATCATTAAGCGTCATTGGTATAGCGGTAACCAGTATTTGGGTTTTTATAGACTGGGTGACAATTCTTTCCGGTGCGTTCCGTGATGGCGATGGATTAAAAATAGTAAAATGGACTAATTAGGATTTGCCTAAAATGTCTTGAATAAGCCGAAAGACGAGCAATTGCTCGTCTTTTGATTAAGGATTGCACAAAACCCCCGAATAATTGCTCACGGTTGCTAAAAAGCCCTGATTTACTGGTCTTTTTGCGTAGAAGGTACTCCCTTTATATAATTTAAGTTTTAATCAACTTTTTGAAGCCGGCGGTATTAACAAAATAGTTCTGTTTGTTTTTGATAAGATTGTCCTTAATACTACTAATTTGATTTAATACTTTCCCCTTATGGAGGTATTTTTCGTTTGAGAACAGATTGAAATAAATGCCATCTAAACATGACACATAATGGATTTTTTTATTTTTCTCGCTAAAGCTAATAAAAGATATTACTTCACTAACTTGCTTATCTTGACCACCACCTCCTTCCTTCATGTGTTTGTGTTCCATAATAAAAATATCATCTCTAATTTTTATTAAGAAATCAGGCATTTTGCCTTCTTTACCTGCACTCCATGAAAAGTTTATACCAACGTATTTAAGCAACTCCTTAAAAAGCTTTTTACCGCTTTTGTCAGCATGTACATATTTTTTATCTCCTTTGGATAAAAAGTCTTTCGCAGTATCGCTATCGGCCTCGGTAAATCCAGATTCATTCAATATTTTTGAAACCTTGTTTATTCCCAGATTGCCACTTTCTTTGTGTGCCTTAGCATCTTTACCTACCTGTAAAGTCGTTGGCGTGTAGCCATAAGTAGAATAAATGCCATGTCTTAGGTCTATGTATTTATCAACAATATTTTGCAAAATATATCTCTGATAATCCTCAGTCATTTTATCAAAAAGACTGTAGGAAATATCAACAACAGGCCAAAAAGAAACAAACTCGGAATAATTAATGTTTTTGCTCTTTATGATTTTAGCTATTTTTTCTATAGCTTTTTTTGTAGTTTCTTCGTTATTGTTTTTCTTCGCAAAACTATATGCAGAAATGCTCTCGAGCAAATCAAGGTTATTTTTCATTAAGTCGGTCGCCTCCTTAGGATTTTTCGAGATTATTAAATTACCATTTTTCAGATAAAATTCATCTATAATGGGTTCAGGATTTTTCAAAGAAAATTCCAATAATTTTATGTTGTCAATATTTTCCATATTTTTTAATTAAACAATTTTAATCTTAAACCATCATCAGCAATATCACATGCGTCCTCTAAAATAGCTCTTGCCGTTAAGTAATCTAATCTGCGCCTCCTTTCGCCATTTTTTTTATTACCCTTGAACGGTGACAAAAGCACGTCGCATGTTTTTTGTCTGAAATCAAGAAGCAAACTATTACTGTATTCAATTACTTTATCTATTACTTTTTGTTCCGCTTTGATCTCTATGAGGGTGATCAACCTTGAACTATGTTTAATAGTAGTCATGTCATAATCGATATTTTCTTTTCTCATAAATGAAATTGGTTTTTGAGGATTTGTTGTGTCCACCGCCCTTAGTGCTATTTGACCGTTCAGAGAATTAAATTTTACATAAATATTTTTGTGGGGTTTTTTCCTCATTTTTTCAAAATAATCTAAACTACCGAGGAGCTTATTATTCTTAAAAACATTGATGTCGTTATACGATTTGTTTTTATTATCAAAACAGATAACACAAACCGGAGTTTCTGTATCCTCAAATGGGTTTTCTTCTAAGATGGTAATACTCGTCAAGCGGTTTTTGGGAAAACTGGAATTAATAAATGTTTCCGGAATTATTACTACGCCGAAGTCATTTGAAAAACATTTTTCCAAAGCAAGCTGGTATAGGTCATCATATGAACAGCTTGTAAAATATTTTTCTACGTCTTTATGGATATTTTTTCTTTTGGCGCTGTAATTTGTAAGATAAGGAGGATTTGTAATTATTATAGAATTTTTTACTTTCGGGATAGAAACCAAACTATCATTAAGTTGCCAGCCGAGAAGGGGATCTATGTCGTATCCGATTGTTTTTTTGAAACCAATGTCTTTTCCTATACTTAATAAGTCTCCGGTACCGGCAAAAGGATCAAAGGCGATTTCCGCTCGGGATTTTTTAATAAATTGAAGCACATGTGGTAGAAGCCACAAATCTTTTCTTGTAAAAAATTGACCAAGTCGTTGTTTTTTATTTGCGGTGCTTGTTGCCATATAATATTCTATTAATCTATTTTGCATCTTTATTCACAAAAATGCAAACCCTTGTTTTCTCGCTACCTTTTTCTTAGACAAGCAAGGAATATCCGTTTTCTTTTTAATCTTTTGTTGGTTGTCCTGGGGTTGTCCTAACCTATGGTTGTGACACATAACAGTTGTTCAAGCCACTGAACATAGTTTACAGTCTATTAATTGATTTTTTGCCTC
>CAYOIH010000010.1:0-20745 GCA_964404005.1 uncultured Candidatus Saccharibacteria bacterium | reverse complement strand
TCTGCAAAATCATTGCCGAAATTTCAGCAGGCTTTAACCACTTATCACCCATTTTAACATCTACTCCCCCATCAGAAGATTCCTTAATTTCATAAGGCATCAATTTTTTATCTCTTTGCACTTCTGCATCAGAAAACTTTCTTCCAATTAATCTCTTAATTGAAAAAATTGTGTTTTGCGGATTTGTAACCGCTTGTCTTTTTGCTAAAACCCCAACCACTCTTTCTCCCGATTTTCCCACAGCAACAATAGACGGAGTTGTTCTTGCTCCTTCCTTATTCTCAATAATTTTTGCTTCGCCGGCTTCTACAACAGCCATAGCGCTAAAAGTTGTCCCTAAATCAATTCCTAATATCTTGCTCATAATTTTGTTTTTTAATTATTTAATTATTTTGTTGTGGTTCTAAATCTAATTTATAAATTAATGTCTTACCTTCTTTAATTTTATCTAAATTGTCGTCGCCACCGGTTAATATCAAATTTAAATCATCTTTCGGCATTTCTTCGGGCTTGACTCTTTTGAAGCCACGTCTTTCGTACATTCCGCGCGCACGCTCATGCTCCTTGTCAAACTCAGTTGTCAGGTAAATTTCTTTATAATTATTTGCCCTAGCGAAATCGAGTGAATGATTAAGTAATCGAGAACCAATTTCCTTACCTTCGAAGGATGGACGTACATTAAATCTTCTTAATTGGCCAATTCTCGTTTGATCAGTTTTTTCTTTAACGAATCTTAATCCGATGTTACCAACGACCTGTTGTGCCTCTGGGTCTAACGCAACAAAGAAATCTTCGTACGGGAATCGCTGAAAATTTTTTGCAATCCCCTCTTTATAAATTGCTTTTACAAAGCCGGTCGGGTCATTATATTGTGTTCTTCTAACTTCTCCTATGCAATCTATTGTACTCTCTTGCCATTCAGGAGTAAAAGATTGAATTTTCACTTGTGGTTCGGTTGGCTCAGTCGGATCTCGACTCGTTTCTCCAACATTTTTCATGGTTTAATTTTTTAATTATTTTATTATTTTTTCAATAAATTTTTTGCGGATTCCGCGGCGATTTTGTCTAATTCAATGCGGAGTTGTTTTTGCGCATCCCGTATATCTTTAAACCCGTGGGCTTTAATTTTTTTAGTATCTTCTGCGCTAGGTTTTTTTCTACGAACAATTGGGCTAAGTCCTTTCCTTATATTAAATTTCATTGTTCCACCATATTTTCCAGGCCTTTCTCCGACAATAACATCTTCGGGCTCAACACTTTCAATCCCCCATATTATTTCTCTCAGTGTTGTCCCGCCCTCGTCTCGTATGTCAATTATTTGATCATCGCCACCCTGCGTGTCTGAACTACCGACATGAGTATCAAAGCTCGCACCAGGAAAGATTTTTTGCATCTTCGCCTTCCATGCTGTGGCTGTTGATGTGTTGCTCATGGCGTTATACGTTCTATTAAAATTGTCCTTAAATTCTTTGCTCTTATAGTGATTGTATTGTTCGGTCGGATAACTTTTGGCTGACGGTAGTCCAAGCCCTCCCCCTTTGCCGCTGGATTCGTCGCACAAAAGAATTGTCTTGCCTTCAAACTGTTTACCGAAAATCGATCTTAATTTCTCTAAATAGACGTCCAACTCTTTCGCTTCTTCTTGGTTAGCGAGTTGATCTACGGGTGCGCCAAATTTTTCATCAGTTGCACCATAAACAAACTGGCTCCTATTTAATGTTGTGCCAAATTCCATTTCCGGGTCAAAAAATTTAATTTCAGGGTTTTTTATTTCGCTGAGTGGAGTATTGGTAGTATGCGCATATTCTAGCTGGATAATCGGCAGAATTCGTTTAGATAGAAGTCCGTACCCTCTAGCTGATTTGTCAAAAAATAACATTACATCTGCTTTTATTGCAAGTGCGTGGCGACACATTGCTTCTGCGTCCTCACGAAAATATTCTCTCCTCTCTGAACTAGTATAAATACGGAAATCTCCGGTATTTTTTTCGGCCAGCTGCTCGATTAATTCACCGCTCTTTTTAGCGATACTGTCGTTTAATACAGACTTTTGTTCCGGGTCCTCGTGCTCTCTTATTTCTCCCATAACTTTATTTTTTAATTACTACTTTTTATCCTTCGGCTTCGCTCAGAATAAGTGTTCACTTCGTTCCCTTAAAAGCCGACTTTAGTTTCCTCGGTTGTTGTTTTCGGCCTTTCGGGAAGCTGGGTTTTTATTTCCCCAAACTTCTTTTCGTATTCTTCAACTTGTTTTTGCAAAAGCAAAAGAATTCGTTTTGCGTGCTTTGGCGTTGCGTTAAATTGCCTTCCTTGATTTCCCGACGTTATCATAAAATGAAAAAGCTCCTCATCAAACCCCATATTCACCATTGTTATAGTATAGGCATTAGGGTCTAAACCTATTTGCACCTGATGCCTGTCCTGAGCTGGGTCGAAGGGTTGCTCGTGTTGATTTTCTTTTTCCATAAATTTAATTATTTATATTTACTTAGTATTTCCTCGTTATTTACCCGCATAACCGACTAAATTAGTCTGATATGCGTTTTTATTATTTATTTTTTGGTGAATTGATATGTGTAGGCGTAAACGGGGGTGTTTTCGTTAACTTCATAGCTGGGGTTGTGCTTTTTGAATGCGTCGATTAATTCCTGGAGGTTTTTATATATTTTGTAATGCGTTTTGTCATTTAAATCTATTTTGCCCACTGTTGTTTTAACAACTTTTGTAATCTCTCCTTGCCCGAAAATTTTCCCTGTCTGGCTATTTTCAAAATCCACAATATCACCCACTTTCAATTTGTGGTCTCTTAACCGCCACGTGCTTATTTTTCCATCAAGAACTTCCGGATTACGTATGTCGGTTATTTTATCGTCCCTTTTCTATTACTAAATTGCGAATTTATCTTTTCGTATTCGTTTATTAATTTTTTTCAGGCCTCATACAGTGGTGTTAATTGTTTTTTGATTTCTGGGAAAAATGATAAATCTCTATAATCCCGTTCAATCTTATTCTCAACGTCGTAAACCGACGGATTTGGATCTTTCCTATCACGCGAGAGCATGTCTATATACATGATGTCTGTCATGTGGCTAGCTAAATCTGAAAAAGCAATGATTTTTTCCTCGATTGATTCTGGAGCTATATCTTTATTTCTGTGGCGCCTCACACACCTGGTAACTTTTTCAGCCCTATCTTCATCTAAGCCAATGTCTTCCATAAATTTTCTGGCAACCGTCTCACCCGTTACCGCGTGGTCTGCTTTCAATATTGGATAATGGCCGATATCATGTAGCCATACGCCCAGCAAAACAACTTCTTTGTCAGCTTCGGGATGTTTCTCTAAAAGATAATTAGCCCATCTTTCAACTATAGGCAGATGCGTAAGAAGCGAATATGGGTCTGACCCAAAGTCCTTAACCATTTTATAAAAAAATTCTTTTGCTTCTTCTATCGTTTCCATGTTTTTATAAATTATATTCCCAATAGGGCTGCCATTTGAATGGTTCTTGTTCTTTAAGACACTGTTCTACGGTTTTTCCTTGCATGGTGTCCAGTCCATATTGAGTGGCTCGGTGGCCTACAACCAAAACTGTTTTTTCGGGATATTTTTCTTTTAGTTCATTATAGAATTCGTGGAGTCGCTTCATCGCCTGATTATAGCTTTCGCCACCGGGAAACGGGGTCTGAATGCTATCCATTTTCAACTTAGCCACAACTTCAGAAGATTCCCCGTTTAAGTCGCCATAATTTACTTCTCGCAATCTTTTATCAATTATGACAGGAAACTTATCTCCAAAAGCCAGCCTTACTGTGTCCACCGCCCTTTTTAAATCAGAACAACAAATTAAATCTATTTTTACATCTCTAAACGTTTCAGTCATTTCTTCCGACTGTTCTATCCCTAGGTCTGATAAACCAACGTTTTTCCAACCCGAGGCGATCTTCGCTTCGTTATCCGTTGTTGTTGAGTGTGCCACAAAATATATCTTCATAAATATTTTAGCATTATGTATACGCCCATTAGTTTACCCTTCCACTGCATTTGGTGCGGGATTTTAGCTACGATTTTAAACCCTATCTTCTTATAAAGCCCTACTGCCGGTTTGTTATTAACATATACCTCCAATTCGATAATTTTAGGGGTTGGCTTCATGTTTTTCTTTGCGATTTTAATCACCTCCTGCATCAAAAATTTTCCAAGCCCAAAACCCCTGTACCCCTCTCGTATTGTTATGCCAAACAATCCGACGTGATTCATCCGCCATTTTTTCTGCTGTATGCTTGCCGTGCCGACAACTTTATTATCTGATTCAGCTACCAGATAAACCCTCTCTTTGTTCTTAACTGTGCCCAAAACGTCTTTTAAAAAAGCTTTTTCTTCTTTCAGGTCGATTTCTTTATTCATTGACAATTTAGCGTCTTCACGAACAAAAGAGTTTATAAAATCCTGGAATTTTTTGGCATTCCTTAAATCTGATTTGTTTATCTCCCGTATTGTTATTTTTTTGTCTCCGAATTTTTTGATTTGCATTTTTATGTACTTTTACATGTAAGTACATATGTACTTACATAAATATGTATTTCGGTTATTTTATAACCCCCACTTTCGGCAGTTCGCTTCCCGTCACTGCTTTTTCTTTTTCCATAAGTTGATTTCTGTATTTTTTATTTATAAATTACTAATTTTTACTTATTGGTTAGACGTTTAAAGCGAAAAACAGGAAATAACTTTTCAAAAATTCTGGATTTGTTCTAAAAATATTCTCTCCAAAAAATAAATCGCAAATAATCTCGCGCAGTTTGAAGATTTCAGAAAGACGACTTTTCCACCTTTGATCAGTAATAGTTAAGTCAATTAATTCTATTGCGCGGAAAAAAGATTTATCCGTGTTCTCTTTGTCCCCTCTTTGTTTTAGGCTAGTGGCGCGACTAACCTCACTACCAATATTCGCTAGTTGCTGGCTTAGGGAAAGTTTTTGCCAGCGCTCTATGTTTAAACTTTTATTTGTTATGCCTTCCATTCTATTAAATCATTAATAATTTTTGCTATTTTCCTTTTAATGTTAGAACTTTGAATGTCCATTGACCTATTAACAGACGGCTTTACATTAATTAAAGAGATATATTCTACACAATCATCTTTTGGCCTATTTATATAAATATTAAATCCCCACAAGTTCTCATTTTTTGAGCCCTGCTCAAACAGCATTTCGCTCTCATCTGCGTGCAGTTCACCGCCTACCGCCATGATTCCTGTATCAATATCGGCTACTGCTTTTACCATTTCTCCATAACCTTCGCCAGCAATTTTTTTCAACTCGTCAAGGCTTATTTTTTCTTTTATTATTTTTGTTTGCATAATTAATTCTATTTACTAATTTTTATGCTTCGGCTCCGCTCAGCATCAGTGGTTACTTCGTAATCTTGACTTTCGCTACGCGGATTATTTTGCCGTGCATTGTGTAACCTGTTTGGACGACTTCCACGGCAATACCCGATTCTTCGGGGGCGCCATCATGCGATGATTCGCGAGCGGGAATCTCTTCAACAACTTCCATATAGTTGGGGTCGAATTTTTCATAAAGCGTTTTTATCGGTTCAATCCCCTCTTTTTTCAAAAATTCTACAAGCTGATCTTTTATCTGATCAAATCCTTCTATCCATGGATTTTTTTTCAATTCTTCCGGAACGTGCGATTCTGCCAAATATATATTATCTAAGATCGGTAAAATATTTAAAATCAATTCTTCGTTGGCATATTTTGCTAATTCACTAATTCTTTCCATTTCACCTTTTTTATAATTCAAAAAATCTGCTCTTTCGCGCTTCCAACCATTCAAATATTCCTCGCACTTGGTTTTTGTTTCTTCCAGATCTTTTTTGAGGTTCGCGGCCTCATCGTCTAAGTCTTTTTTATCTTCTTTTGTCATATTAAAAATTTTCCAACTGTTTAATTAATTTTGAAATTATATCTTCGTTGTCTTCGCAGATTTCGCGCGCCGGACCCAAAATTGTTAAAGCTCGAAATAAAGTATCTTTTCCCGGCGTATGTGATATTTCCAGTATTTCAGATATTTCCATTAAAGATCTCATTTCCTGCTCCATTTGCTCATGGGCGATTCTTATTTGTCGCACAATAAAGCCCGAAAAGGCCTCTTCTCTTTCAGATGTAATTTTTTCAGCAAAATATTTATATGCTTTTTTTGTTGGAATTCTTCCCGCTGACGTGTGGGGTTGTTCTATAAATCCCTCCTTTGTTAAAACTTGTAAGTCGTTTCTTATTGTTGCTCCGCAAACATCTAAATCTGTAATTTTTTTTAAAGCCTTAGAGCTCACAGGTTCCGCTGTGGTTATATATGCCCTAATCAGAAAATTCAAAAGTTTTTCCTGCCTTTCTGTTAACATATTTATATCTTACTTTTATCACTCGCCATTGTCAAGTGCCAAAATAAACGGCGTCCCAAAACGCAAGGACGCCGCTAGATATCAGATCACCTTCTTTCAGAAGTTGTTTATGAGACCTGTGGCACCGATGGTGTTTGCTATATCAGCCTTCGGCGTCCACTCCGCCACGTGTCGCGTACAATTGCCACCGTAGTGCTTATACCTGCCCGGATGTCTCATCATGATCCATCTCCAAAAGAGCCACTGGCGCGTTAGTTTGCTACGCAAAACCATAACGCTCCATTAATAAATAATACTCCTGTCAAAAAAAATTGTAAATAAAGAAGCGCGGTGCTTCTTTAAAAAATTGAAGCTTCCGCGCTTTGTAGACCAGAACTCGTCCAAGTATGGTTTGCGGGAGATAACCTAGTCAGGGAAATAATGGATTCATGGTTAGATTCTCCAAAAAGATGTGGACTCCTAATACAACAGCTTCCTTCGTCGTCTGGCGACCATCCTGTACTCCTTTTTCAAGGTGCCTCTGTCCCAACGATGCTCTGCACAATGCAGAACAAACACGTTATTTAAGTATAGAAATATGTAAACCAACTGTCAACGGTGCATAACTAAAATAAAAAAGGGTCGCGACTGCGCATCGCGACCCCTGTGTGACAGGCCAAGTACACACACTTGGCCAGGGCCAAAACGAAAGAAAAACAAAGAACAGAAAAAAATAACAGCTGGCGGGCGAAACCTGGCGGGGTAATTGCGCCTTAGGAAAATCCTGACCGCAGCTCGCAGTTGGTGGGCCGAGCCTCGTTTCAATGGTTCATTATCCTTGCGGTACCTGCCAGCTGTATTGACTCAAATTTATCAAAAATAAAAAAGAATGTCAATGTGTCTGCAACAAAAAACCGTCCTGAGTTTATCGAAGGGCGGTTTTTTGTTGATTTTCTATTTTCCGTTGATGCTTAATAAATCAATTTCAAATGTTAATGTCGCGTTTGGAGGAATTACTCCGCCTGCGCCCTGCGAGCCATAAGCCAATTCCGGCGGGATTGTAAGTTTTCTTTTTTCGCCAACCTTCATTCCAATAACTCCAAGCTCCCAACCTTGTATTACGCTATTTTGACCTGGAGTAAACTGAAATGGCTGGCCTCGGTCAATTGATGAATCAAATTTTGTTCCGTTTTCCAGTGTACCTACATAATTAACTGTTATTGTATCCCCAGATTTAACTGCGTCTCCACTTCCCTCTTGTAGTGTTTCTATTTTCATTTCTTTATTGTTATTTATAGAATTTTCTTTGTTTTGGCTTGAACTCTGGGATAAAGCAGCCCCCGATGTTTTGGATCCGTTTTGCGCCACAAAATAAATTCCAATTACTATTACAATTAATATTATTAAAACTATTATAAATTTATTTACCATAAGATTATTTTACAATATAATTTACTATACAATTTTATTGTCCCGGATTCAACTGACCCGGTCTATTTGTCTGCCCGGCAGGCCTGATCTGAATTGATTGAGCCGTAACACTGCCGTCGGAGTTTGTTGTGCCAGTTACGCTTACAGCTGTTCCGGTTGCAAGGTCATCGAATGTTCCCGAGGTATTTTTATTTATTTGCGTCGCGTTAGAGTAAAAAATTATTTTAGAACCGGTGTTATTCGGTAATTGTATGGTTATGCTGGCGCTGTCTTTAGAAATTATGTCTCCTGAAATAAAACCTGCTCCTCCGGCGGATTCAGAATTTTTTCCAAACTTTGTCCCGTTATTCAACGGGGCACCCGGTCGTATGACCGGGTGCCTTTTGCCATAAACCATTCCGCCGTAAAAAACTCCTCCGGCTACAATTAATATTACTATTATCGCAACAATTAGTATAGTTTTTTTGTTCATAATTTTTATGTTTTTTAAATTATATTTTATTCGTATCTTAAAGCTTCAATAGGATTAAGCTTGGCAGCTCTTTTTGCAGGATAATATCCAAAAATAATCCCTATGCCGACTGACACAGCCACCGCCAGTAAAATAGACATTACGGAAACCTGTGTTTGGTAGAGGTTAAAATATTTAACTCCCCAAGAAATTATCCATCCCAGAAAAACTCCAACTATCCCTCCGGTAAAAGTTAAAACCACAGCTTCTGTTAAAAATTGGAAAGTAATATCTTTTGCTTTTGCTCCGATTGCCTTTCGTAGACCTATTTCTCTGGTTCTTTCTGTAACTGTTGTAAGCATCATATTCATAATACCTATGCCACCAACAAGCAAAGAGATTCCAGCTATCGCTCCAAGTAAAATTGTGAGGGTTTGGCTTACGCTTGAAATGCTCGATAAAATATCTGCTTGGTTTTGGACAGAAAAATCAGCAAGTGTTGAGTCTGCAATATTATGACGGCTAAGCAGCAAGCTGGTAACGTCATTTTGCGCAGAGGTCATCAGATTTGGACTGCTTATTTGTAAATCAATTTCTGACAAATATTTATTTCCGGATAAATATCTTTGAGAAGTTGTGTATGGTATATAAATTCTGTCGTCTTGATTTTGAAATCCGGTTCCGCCTTTAGTTTTGGTAACTCCAATAATTTTAAATTCTAATTTATTTATTTTTATTGTTTGCCCAATTGCATCGCTGGCGGTGGCATCTGTACCAAATAAATCTGTAACAATGGTCGGGCCGAGAACGGAAACTTTTGAAATGTTTTCAATATCTTGAGTGCTTATAAAAGATCCTTCGCTCACGCCCAAATTTCGCACTTGAGGATAAGCATCACTTGTTCCTATTATTGAAGTATTTGTATTATTCCCCCTATAAACTACCTGGTATCTTCCACTTATCTGCGGGCTCATATATTGAACCGAAGAAACTTCACCAACTATTGCATTTGCGTCGTCAATGGTGAGCGTTTGAGCCGTTCCGCCCGCCGAACGTACCGAATAACCTATGTTTCTTGTTGCGCCAGGGGTTATCATTAAAAGATTTGAGCCGGTCGATTCTATGCTTGCTTGGATTGATCCGGTTGCCCCTTGCCCCACAGAAACCATTACAATTACTGAGCTTATTCCAATCACAATACCTAAAATAGTAAGCCCGGTTCTGGCCTTGTTTGATGATAACGCTAAAAATGTTTCCTCTAGCGTGTCTGTCAGTTTCATTTTATCTTTTTTTATGGTCTTTAGAGTCGCTGACTACAAGCCCGTCTTTTAGGAGAATAATTCTATCGGCGTGTTCCGCCACATCGTGCTCATGAGTAATAAGAATAATCGTCCTACCATGTTCTTTGTTTAACTTACGAAACGTTTCCAAAACAATTTCGCCTGTTTTTGAGTCAAGATTTCCTGTAGGTTCATCGGCCAAAATTAAGGTTGGATTATTAACCAAAGCTCTTGCAATCGCAACTCTTTGTATTTGTCCGCCGGATAATTGATTTGATAGATGACCGAAATATTCTTCATCTAGTCCGGCCGCTTTTAGGGAGGCTCTTGCTTTTTTAACACGTTCTTCTTTTTCTGCGGTGGTATAAACCAGTGGCAAAGATACGTTTCTTAATGCGGTAGCTCTTGGCAATAAATTAAAGGCCTGGAAAACAAACCCTATTTTATCTTTTCTTATATCTGCCAGTTCGTCCTCGGTTAATGTTGAGATGTCCTTTCCGTCTAGAAAGTAGGTTCCGGATGTAGGCGTATCTAATGCGCCTAAAATATGCATTAAGGTTGATTTTCCAGATCCAGAAGGACCCATTATTGCAACAAACTCTCCGTCTTTTATTGTAAAGCTTACTCCAGAAAGAGCCCTAAAACCAACACTTCCCGTCTGGTATATTTTAACTATGTTTTTAACCTCTATCATTTTTATGAAGTGTGATTTATTAGCGGCCAGTTGCAGGTCCTCCGAGAAAAAACCCTTGACCACCCCTGTTTGTCTCCGCGCTCGAAGAAACGCCGGCACTTGTTGCGGTTGATGTGCCAGAAATTGTTCTTACTACAATTTGGTCGCCCTCGACCAGACCGCTGGTTATTTCTGTGTTTGTGTCGTCGGAAGACCCTATTTCTACGGTTTTTTGGGTTGGAGCTATCGTAGAAATAAATCCTTGTGAGGCCGTTGCGGAGCTTAAGTCGTATTTTTGGTTAAAAACTAAAACATAATAAGAACCAGATTTTGATTTAACTGCGCTATTAGGAACCGCTAAAACGTTTTGACGCGTGTCCGTAATTATGTTTATACTTACACTCATTCCTGGCTTTACTTGGTCATTTATAACATCTAGGGCAACTTTTACTCCATAACTTACTACGCCCTGGCTTACCGTCCCTACGGTATCAATATCAATAACGGATCCAGTGACGGTAATATCGGGTAAGGCATCAAAGGTTATTGTTGCTTTCTGTCCCAACTTTATCTTTACCGCATCTACCTCATTAAGGGATGTTTCGACAATCTCTTGTTTTGTGACAATGGAACCCAAGACAGTACCTGACGAAATAGAGTCGCCGGTTTTAATGTTTGAATCTAGCGTTGCAACAACGCCGTCGATAGAAGCATATATATAATATTTTGATAAGTTGTCTTTGGCGTCGGCGAGCGCGTTCTCATATTGCTGCACACTAAGATTTTGTGATTGCGTATCTACGCCAGCTTTAGAAAAAGCCTCTTTCTTGACGGATATGTCTGACTTGGCTGACGCAAGAGCGCTTGTGTCGTTAATGAGCAATGTAATAGAATCACTTAATTGCGTTGCCTGCGTCGTGGTTGTTGTCAGTGTAATGGGTGTAGTTAAGCTTTTTGAGTCAAGAATTTTTTGGTATCTTTGTACAATGTTAAGAGCTTGTCTGATTAAGTCCAGAAGAGTTGTTGTAGAGGTATAACTTTCATTAATTATATTTTCAATTTGAGAGGGGGGAGAGTTTTTACTTAAGGTCCACGCGGTTTCCTCTATAGTCTCTATTTTTGTCTGGCCATCAGAATATCTCAGTTTTGCATCTTTGTTCCAAAAACTTAATTCACTTGAGCTGCTGTCATAGAAGCTGACAAAATCAAGGTAGTAGTTCATGTCGCTGTCGCTACCCCTGTAACTGCTATCTAAAAATAAGCCGTCCAAATTAGATTTCATTGAGGCTAAGTCTTTGAAGGTATTTGTTAGTGCGTTTAATCCGCCATCATAGGAGACGTCCAAGGCGTCTTTTGCGTCGCCCGTAATATTTTGTGATGATAATTGGGCTCCTTCTAAGTTGTTCTCCGCGACTTGAACAGTATCTTGTGCATCGCGCGAGTCAATTTGCGCCAAGAGCGTTCCGGCCTTAACTTCTTTATTTTTTTGCAGATTCAAATATACTAGCTTTCCCGAGACCTCGGGCTTGATATCTATTTGGTCTAACGAAGAAACTTGTCCTGTTCCAGAAACAGAGGAAATTATTGTACCGTTTGTGGCGATAGCTAAAACATAGCGGTTGACTCCGTCGGCATTGGTTAAAAATTTATATCCCCAATATCCTCCACCCAACAAAACCAACAAAATTATTAAGCTTATTATTTTATGCTTAAAAATAAAATTTTTAAGCGCCCGGCCAACCCCTTTTAGAGCGTTTAGCATATTTTTAAAGTTTGTTTATTTTTTTAAATTTGATGATATGGGAGTATTATTTTTTATCGGATTGTCCGGTAGTGCGGGCATGACGCGTATAAGCTCAGCCTGAATCTGGCCATTATTATTCGGTTCTCCAATAATTACAACATTATTGCCAACTTTAAGGTCGGATAATTTTATATTTTTTTTCTGAGATACAATAGATGTTTTATCGATTACTAAAATAATTTTTTCAACATTATCTCTGCCTTGTACGGTTATACTCCCTTCACTGATTTTTATTATCTGTCCGAATACACCGTTGGAATTAGTAAATTGCCTATCTGATCCCATAAAGTCTCCGAAAAATCCGCCTTGCGGGCCAGCAAAATTGCGATGGTATTCATCCGCCCACCTAAAAGAAAAATCAGCCTTTTTTGTTCCCACAAAAACGCCCAAACCAAAAACAAAAGATAATATTATAAAAATGACTATTCCAAAAATTAGCCCTTTTAAAGATTTCGATTGGAAAATTCTATCTGTGTCTATGCGCATAATTTTTATCGGGCAATTATCAACCGGTTCCTGCCCGATATGATTTTAATATTTTTTAATAAAGATTTAATTGATTGTAAAAATACCAACACTATGGCTAAAAATAATGCCAAACTTACAGCCGGCAAACTTTCCAGAAGGATCATTGCAAGATTTTTCCAGTGAGGCATAACGGAAGAGAAATCAGAAAACATTAAAGAAAAAAAGCTTAAAAACCCTGAACGCGAAAAATCTGCCGAAAGCATATTGAAAGCCGGCATAAATTCTATAATAGATGCCATTAGGGTTACAGAAAAAATTATAGTTCGCCTTAAAACTAAAACACGCTCTTCTTTTCGAATGCGCATTAAAATTTTTTCCAGGAGACCTTTTGGTGGCTCTTCTATAAAAAATTTGCCTTCCATATAGTATTTATACGAGGAAGAAAGGGTATTAGGTTCAGTTTTTGATGCTTCTTTTCAGGTTCGCCAAAGTCCGGCGATATCTGCTTTTAACCGTGTTGATAGATTCGTTAAATATTTCTGCGACCTCTTTGAAGCTTAATCCTTCGTTGTGGCGCAGGTTTATTAGCTTGTATTCTTTTTCATTTAAGTTCTGCATGGCGACCGCCAAGGTTCTTTTATCACTGAGAATATTGATCAAATTTGCGGGAGCTGCGGCGATAGTTTCCATTAAAACGTTCTGTCCCTTTTCATTTTCGAACTTTGAAAATGGTATGGACTTTTTCTTTCGCAAAAAATCAATCGCGGTGTTTTTTGCAATCTGAAAAAGCCATGGCTTGAAGTTTTTATTCTGGTCAAATTTTCTGATATTTTTCCAAACCTTCACAAACACTTCTTGTGTTATGTCTTCGGCTTCAGCGCAATTCCCCATATTTTTGTATGTGAAATTATAAATCATCTTTAAATACCTTTTTATCAAAAACTCCAAAGACGCCTCGTCTCCCTTAAGGTATTGCTGTATTAATTTTTTATCTTTTAAACCATCTAACATACGAGCCATTATAACATAAAAAACTAATTATTTAAATATCCAGCGCGTGCTATTTCTCAATCGTATTTTCGGGTTCAACTTCTTTTTTTATCTCCTCAAACTCGTTTTCTATCTGCTTCAATCTTTCCTTGCTTTCTTTTATCAGAACAACTGCTTCTTTTACTTTTGCCAGGCCCTCTTCCACGTCCACCTCTTCCCTATTATCAAACCACTGGGATATTTCCTCCAACTTTTTTAAATTAGTATTTAAGTTGTTGTTTTCTTTTGCCATGTTTTATTTTTATTTAGTTAATATTTTTAACCTCGGAATTTATTTCGCCGTCGCTTACTTTAATATTTAATTCGTCGCCGATTTTTGTATCGCTCGTTTTCCTTATTATCTTACCATTAACAGATGCAATACTATATCCTAACTTCAAATTTCTTTCCGGATTATTAAAATTTACCATTTTTTCTGTATTTTGTAATTTTTCCCTTGTTTTGTCGCACAATAAAGAAAAGCTGGAAAAATAACCTTCATAATATTCTTGCAAGCGGTCTTTAATATTTAAAATATTGTTTCTAAAGTTCTGCAAAGATATTTTAAACTTGTTTTCAATCGCTTTAAATTTTTCAAAAATCAATCCGTAGCCGGACAAAATTTTCCGCTCAAATCTTTCCAGCAATAAAAGCGCCTGTTCCCACGATTCGTTTAATAAATTTGCCACCGCAGTTGGAGTTGATTCACTTCTGTCAGCTGCCAGCGCCACCAGTGGCACATCTTTATCGTGCCCAATTCCAACCAGCACCGGCACAGGAAATCCAGCCACCTCGCGCACCAGCAACTCATTATTAAACGGCATTAAAGATTCCATCGATCCCCCGCCCCTAATAATAACCAAAACATCAATATCTGTTTTCCTGAAGGTTTTTATAGAAGCCAGCAAATCCTCCACCGCCCCCTGCCCCTCAACCCTTGAATCAATCATTTTAATATCAAACCCAAACTTTTCCATATTATTCAAAAGGTCGTGAATTACGGCGCCCTGCTTTGAGGTAATAACTCCAATTTTGTGTGGATATTTTGGAATGGGCCTTTTATTCTCTACGTTAAAAACTCCTTCTTTGGTCAGTTTTGCCTTTAATTCGTCGTATTGTTTTTTAATATCTCCCTCACCAGCCAGCTCGATTGTATCTGCAATAAAAGACAGTCTGCCATTTGGGGCATAAACCTCGGGCGATCCGTAAGCCACAATTTTCTTTCCGGGTTCCAATGTAATCCCAAACAATCTGTATTTAGAACTCCACATTATACAATTCATTAAGGCGCCGCCCTGCCCTGAGCCTGCTGCCGAAGGGGCTTTTTCGCCTGCACTGAGCGAAGCCAAAGTGTCCTTCAGCGTAAAATACATATGCCCGGTCGGCCCGGCTTTCACTTCACCCACTTCTCCAACAATCTTTGCTTTCATCCACTTCAAATCCGCGTTCAAAAACGCCACAAACTCCGAAATGCTATATATCTTTTCCTCATCTACATCCATTTAAATTAAGTTTTTGTGAATAAACCTCATCATCGCTGGCCAGGATAATGAGGCGGCGTGGCCTGGCGCAAAAATAATTTTATGTTTTCCGTATTTTGACCTTGCATTCCAGCCCGGAAAAACCATTAAATCAAACGGAGTATATATTGAATAAAGATTTATTTTATTCTCTTTCACAAAAATTTCCAGTTCTTTCAGTAATTCGCTATTTGGACGCAAATCAATCAGGCCCCGCAGATTAAATATTTTAGCCAGCCGGCTTCCTTTGTGCGGACTGCATATCGTAAACAATTTTTCTACTTTTACGTCCGAGGTGTTATAAAATTTTAAATACGCCAACGCAATAATTCCTCCCTGGCTGATTGCTACGATATTAATGCTTTCAGCTTTTACATTATTTTTTATAAACTCCGCCAGTTCTTCAGCCGCAGTCTTAATGGGCGTTAGTCCAAATCTATTTTTGTAATTAAATTCGTAGAAATTATTAATTCCTCTTTCGCGCAAATATTTGATTATCGGCTGGTATTGCTCTTCGGTGCCGCCAATCCCGTGAATAAATAAAATAGGATTCATTATAATATATTACTTTACGATGCTTCCGGGTGAAATTTCTTTGTCGGGGTGGAGCAAGACCGGATTGCCATTTTCCGAAGCACACAAAATCATGCCTTGCGATTCTAAACCCTTCAGGACGCGCGGAACCAAATTGTAGGCAAAAGGGCACTCTTTGCCGATTAACGCCTCTGGGGCGTAAAATTGCGCTATTCCTGCGATAATTTGCCTGGTTTGTCGTTCGATAGTCTCAACGCTCGGCATTTTTTCGTTAATGCCGGGCGTTTCAGAAATTAACGGAAAAACACCGAAATCAACTTCTAATTTTAAAAGTTTATCGGAACCCTCAACCTTTTCCGCAGAAATTATTTTCCCAATTCTAATGTCGAGTTTCTTGAAATCGTCGAATGATATTGTTTCCATGAATTTTATTTAATAATGTCGCACCCGCCTCCCGACCCAAAGGGTACCCCGGCTACGGCGAGGCAGGCAATAAATTATTTTGTTGTAAAATCAAGCTGATAGTCTGGAATTCCCAAAGACATGCCATATTTTTTGGCTTGGGCATATTGTTCTTCGCTTGTTCTGGTAATCCGGAAAACTTTGTTTCGGAAGATAACAAAATGGAAGTCGTCATTTTTATAATCGGCATACCAATTGTGCGCTGATTCCAAACGCTTAGCTATTTCGTCTGCAATTTTAGCCGCTTTATCGGCGCCAATTTCAACCTTAAGAACCGTCCATTTCTCCAGCCATGGAGTTTTGTGTTTTGCAGTAACCTTTTCAGTCTTTTTTTTTGTGACTTTTATTTTTTCTAAGATATCTTTGCTTGCAAGGCTTTCCTCAATTATTGTGCCGATAAAATTGTTTGACATATTTTTAAGTTTTAATATTTTTATTTTTTTGCAAAGTCGCAAATGTCTTTGAAGTCGCAGTATTGGCATTGCCAGCCCGGAGTTGGCTCAAATTCGCTGTTTTTTATTCTTTCTATTTCTTCTACTATTTTTGCTTTTTGGTTTTCTAAATCGTTCTCTGACCCTAAAAACGCCGCCACCTTACCATCATCTAAATAATAATATGCAAGCTGTTTTGGCTTTAAATGCAAAACCTCTTGCGCGGCTATCTGATAAATTAAGAGTTGTTCTTTCGCGTCTAAATCTAAGGGGTGCCCTTTGGGCCCCTTTGATTGCCCTGTTTTGTAGTCGATTATGGAACATAATCGCTCTGAGCCCGTCGAAGAGCCTTCAATTTCATCAATTCTGTCAATTACACCATATAAAGTATACCCTCCTATCTTTAAATTAAATGGCATTTCTAAAGCCGGGCTTCCGTTAACCCTTAAAATTTTTGGAGGACTCTTTACAAATTGGTCATAAAATTCCTTAATTATTCTTTTTCCGTTTTTGTAATATTCGTCTTTTTCCTTTTTTGAGCTATACCACTCGTCAATCCAATTTTCCTCATATAGTTTCGTTAATTTATCAAAAGCGTCGTCTTTCTTTTTTGCTGGCTTTTTTGCCGGCTTTGTTTCGCCGAAAAGAGTTTCTTGCCCTGAGCCCGCCGAAGGGTTATCTCCGTTCGCCCATTTTAAAAATGCGTCCAGAGTATTGTGCATTGTTTTTCCAAAAGAAAAAACCGCTTTGCCTCGAGTCGGCACTTTCAAAATAAATCCAAATTTATACTGCAATGGACATTTTTCAAATGCGGCCAATTGAGAATATGAAAAATGTTCAGGTAAATATTGCGGTTCAACTTTCTTTTTTAATCTGTCTATCGGTTTTGGCTTCTCAGCCAGCAAGCTATTTTTTTCTTTTCCTGATTTGGTTTCGTCGTCAACTTTATAATTCATTTCCGCTAAAAATCTGGAAAGTTTCTTTTTTCGGGGTGCCCTCTGGGCCCCTCCGTAATCTTCGGCTGACGTGAAAAAAAGCCCTTTTTTCGCCCTTGTCATTGCAACATAGCAAAGTCTCCTTTCCTCTTGCAAATGCACATCTCCGGTCGGCTTTATGTCTTTTATCAGCGCATCAGGTAACTCTATAGGGTCTTTTCTTTGGTCTGTCGGGAATCTGCGATCTACCATATTGACTAAAAAAACATATTTAAATTCCAAACCTTTTGCCCCGTGAATCGTCATGACTTTTATCATGTCCGGGCCAAGCTCTGGATCAAATTCAAGCTTTCCTTCTTCGCCAGACTCCAATTCCAAATTCATTTCCTCCATAAAATTTTTCAGGGTTGGATCTACGGTAGCCTCCTCAAAAGTTTTTACCTTTTTATTAAATTGGTTTAACAAATCAATCCGGTCTGTATCGTTTTGGTCGATTAAATATTTCAGATACCCGGAGTCTTCCAAAAATGAAACTAAAATTTCTGAGACGCCCTTTTCTCTGGCCAATTCGCTGTGTTTTTTTATTAAGCTTAAAAGAAAAGCAACTTTTTCTTGGGTTTTTGCAGAAATCCCTGGAATTAGCGCCAACTCCTGCAAGGCGTCAAAAAGGGAAACTGTTTTTCTTCGGCAAAATTGGGTGATAGCCGCGATATCTGCTTCCGGGATTTCTAAAAACGGCAAATTTAAAATCCTGTAAACGGCTGTTCCTTCATGATAATTATCCAGTAATTTAAAATATGAAATTATATCTAAGATTACGGGTTTTGAATATAACCCGCGCGAAGCTAAAAACTGAAATGGCAGGTTTGCCCTTTCTAAAGCTTTAATAAATGGAATCGCTGAATCATTGGCACGCACTAAGATCGCAAAATCGTTATATGTCGCCTCGGTGTCTTTTTTTAAAATTTCCAAAATCTTTTTTAGGGTTTGGCCAACTTCCTGGTCTAAATTCCTGGTGTGAATGTGTTCAATAATCCCCTTCTCTTTGGTGTTAGCGGTAAGTTTTTTGCTGATTTTTTCAATAAATTCCAATCTGTCAGGGTTGTTTTGCTTTATAAAACCATACGACTGATCTAAAATATTCTGCGTTGACCTGTAGTTTTTGATCAGAGAAACTTGTTTTGCTTTCGGAAAGTCTTTGCTAAACTGCACAATGTTTGAAAAAGACGCCCCTCTCCAGCGATAAATTGCCTGGTCGTCGTCTGCGCAAACAGTTAAATTGTTATTAGGCTCGGCTAATAGTTTAATTAATTCGTATTGCGACCAGTTTGTGTCTTGAAATTCGTCAACTAAAATATACTTAAATTTTTCGCGGTATTTTTTTAGAATTAAAGGTCGCTTTTTAAAAAGTTTTAAAGAATAGTTTATCAGGTCGCCAAAATCTAAAACGCCATTCTCCAATAAAGTTTTTTGATAAACATGATAGGCGTTGGCAACTTCCTTTATCCTTTCGGTTTCGCCGTCTTCTGGCCCATTATCGGTTGTTTTTAATTCATCTGCGTATTCCAAATAATTTTCAGGATAAACTTCCTGGTCTTTGCAATGAGAAAAATGGGAAATCAACGCCTGGATAAATTTTGTGGGATTCCCTAAGGCCTTATAATAGTCTAAATCAAATTTATCTAAATTTTGCCTTGCCAAAAGCCAACCCGAAGTATTATCTAAAATTTTAAAATCGGGTGGAAGCCCAATGTCCAGTGCATTTTCCCGTAAAACTTTTTCGCAAAAAGCGTGGAAGGTTGAAATCCATAAATCAACATATCCAATTTCTAAAAGATTATCTACTCTTTCTTCCATTTCAAAAGCAGCTTTTTCTGTAAAAGTTACAGCCAAAATTTCTTCCGGCTTCGCCAAGCCCTTTTCTATTAAATTGGCGATCCTTTGAGTGATAACAGTTGTTTTTCCCGTTCCCGCTCCCGCCACAATTAAAAGCGGGCCCTTTCCATAAAGCACCGCTTCTTTCTGCTCTTTATTCAATTTTGTCCCCTCGCCTTCCCTTCGACTACGCTCAGGGCGGGTGCTCGGGGCAGGCAAATCTTTTGGCATGTTTGCTTATATTACCTTTTTATTCTTTTATTTTCAATTTTTCACGACGGGGACATTGCTCAAAAATTTTTGGCAATAAAAAAGAGCGGGGTTGCCGCTCCTTTTATTTTTTAGTTTATTTTTTGATTTTTAGTTTCAGTTTATCAGCGAGTTTAATGACGTTGCCGGAAAAATAGAACCATAACCCGAAAACTATGATCAACAGCGGCAAAAAGAAGGAATCTGCTAAAAGATTATTTGTTAGGCCAGTTGATACGGTCGCCGCGCCGTACACCAAAGAATTATTTACTAAAACTGTTACGCTGGCGGTTTGTATACCTGTTTCCTGGCTGGTTACTGTGGCGCTGTTTGTTAGAGTTGTTGTTCCGTAGTTAAGATTTATAGCTGGAGCAACCTGCGCCTGATAAGCTACAACAACCGGTTGGTTTGCGTAAACCGTTCCTATATTAATTCCCGAAATGATATCGCCGTAATAATTGGAATTTGTATTTACTGTAACGTTTCCGCGATAAACAAGGTTTGCGGGTAAAATATCGCGCGCTACAACATTATGAGTGTCCTGGCCGGGGGTGCCCTGTGGGCCCTGTAGGGTTATAGCAAAACTCAAAACATCGCCGGGCTTAGCTGTAACAGACGAAGACCAAATTAAGTTTCCCGAAGTAAGGTTTATGACTTTTTTACTTACATAAAGAGAGCCATAACCGTAATAATTATTGTAATTATCTCCCGAGCTGTAAAAGGTCATATCCTGGCCATAAATGGTTCCAAAATTACTCTGCGCCACTGCCCTAAAATGGTATATCGTATTTGAATATAATCCTGAAATATTTTGGCTAAATGAACCGGAGCTTAAATATTGACGCCCGGTCTGGTTGTTATAATTTAAATCCGTACCCCATTCAAAGTATACATAATTTAATCCGCTTCCGCTTATATATGGTATCGCAAGATAGCCATTCAGGGTTGTCTGATAATTAGAAATGTTTGTGGCTGGGTTTGTTTGCACGCTTACGCCACCGACTGTTTGCCCTAAGGCCGCAGCTCCGTAGGAAAAACACAATGCAATTGTCAGTGAAAAGATAAAAACTATTTTATAAGCTTGTTTCATATTATTATAATAATTAATATTTATTACTCTGTACTTTTACATTATTCCTAATTTAGACACTGTCAAGCCTTCTATATTCTGTTCAAGCCACTGAACATAGTTTACAGTCTATTAATTGATTTTTTGCCT
>CAYOIH010000009.1:0-21215 GCA_964404005.1 uncultured Candidatus Saccharibacteria bacterium | reverse complement strand
TGGGGCTTTTGAAAATGGATTTTTTGGGCTTAAAAAACCTTACTATAATAGAAGACACTTTATCTAGGATATATGTTTTGCATAATAATTTAAAAATTGATTTAGATAAAATTCCGGATAACGATGAAAAAACTTTTGAACTTTTACAGCAAGCCCTAACCACCAGCGTGTTCCAGTTGGAATCCGACGGAATGAAAAGATATTTAAAAGAGTTGAGGCCGAGCAAGTTCGACGACATTACCGCCATGGTTGCTTTATACCGCCCGGGCCCGATGCAATTTATCCCCGACTATATTGAAAGAAAACAAGGTAACCAGACAATAGAATATTTGCATCCAAAACTTGAACCTATTTTAAAAGACACTTACGGAATTTGCGTTTACCAAGAACAATTGATGAAAATCGCGCAAGAAGTTTGCGGCTTTACTTTGGGAGAAGCTGACGTTTTAAGAAAGGCTGTTGGTAAAAAAATTAAAGATCTTTTGGACGCGCAGGAAACAAAGTTTATAAACGGAGCAATCGAAAACGGAGCCTCAAAAAAAGTCGCCGAAGAACTTTGGCAATGGATTCTGCCATTTGCACAATATGGTTTCAACAAATCCCATTCGGCAGCTTACGCCACAATCGCCTATCAAACAGCTTATTTAAAAGCCCACTACCCCGTTGAATTCATGGCGTCTGTTCTAACTTCAGAAAGAGCAGACGTTGAGAGAATTGCATTCTTGATTGATGAGTGCAAAAAAATGAGTGTCGAAGTTTTGGCTCCGAACATAAATGAATCTTTAAAAAACTTTACCGTTGTTCCGGAGAAAAATCAGATAAGGTTTGGATTACTGGCGATTAAAAATGTGGGAATAAATATAATTGACGCAATTGTTGAAGAAAGAAAAATAGGAGGAGAATTTCAATCAATCGGAGATTTCATTTACCGCGTAAAATCCAAAGACCTTAATAAAAAATCAATGGAGGCTTTAATAAAAGCCGGCGCTTTTGACCAGTTTGATGAAAGAAATAAGCTTTTGCAAAACTTAGAAAGAATGCTTGAAATCGCAAGAGAAAATAACAAAAACGGCGCCACAAACCAGATCGGGCTTTTTGCAAACACAAAGGTTGAGATAAACCACACTATAAAATTAGAGCCGGCAACTCCAGCCACCAACTTTGAAAAGCTTGGCTGGGAAAAAGAACTGCTGGGTTTATATGTGAGCTCGCATCCTTTAAACGACTTTAAAAAACTTTTTGAAACGCGCACAACTCCTATATCAAAAATCGACGTGAGTTTTGTAGATAAAAAAGTTATTTTAGGCGGATTGGTTTCTTCCATCAAAAAAATTATCACAAAAAACGGCAAACCAATGCTGTTTATGAAACTCGAAGATTTAACCGGCAAAATGGAGGTTGTCATATTCCCAAATCTTTTGGAAAGAAATCCCGTCGCTTTACAGGAAAACAAAATTATTTTTGTCGCCGGCCGAGTTGACGACCGCAACGGAGAAATTAAGATTGTCGCCGACGACGCCCAAGAGATCTTAGTTCCGAAAGAAAACTAAACTTTACACAAAAATCCGCGAAGAACGCGGCTTTTTTGAATATAAATTACTTTCTCCCTGGTTTAATTGTTCGGCCAGCCAGTCTACCGATAGTTTTCAAGTCATATATCAAATTAAGATTCGCGCGTCCCCTTTTTCCAATAAATTTAATTTCCTCGGCCGATTTGTATACAACTTTTCCGCCAAGAAAATCACCAAGAAAATCTATCGGCGGAACGTGTTGCCCCTTGTCCGTTAATTTATGGCCGGTATTGGAGCCAAACACATCTTCAAAAATGCTATGTGCGGAAGGGTCTCTTTTGTTAATATCAAAACTAGCCCCGGGCACTTTCCTGGCTATTTGTTTTCGCACGGTAGCTTGGCTTTTACCTGTCATAGGTTGCTCATCAAAAATTGCGACACGGGCATTTGGTTTTTTAATTCTTTTATTTAAAAATTCCTCTAATTTTTCTTCGTAACCCGGAAGTTCCAGGGCATTAGAATTTCTACCCATAGCAATTGGATCTACTCTAAAAAATTGCGGAGGCCTTTCATCAGGATATGCGGCTTTCCAGGCTTCTTTAAACATATATCCTATCGGAAAAGCGCTGGTCTCTGTCAAAAAAACATAATCTGGCTGAAAATCATGCCAGTGCTCCACCTGCCGGCTCACTTCTTGCGCCAGTCCTCCGGCTTTTTCTCTATCAACGACTCTATATTCAACCTTAGGAAGTGGCTCTCCTGGTCTTATTGCCCTTATTTCTTCTTTTCTCTCTTTTTTAGTTTTTTCTAATCCTTTCTGAAACTTAGCCATATCAAAAAGAACCTTATTAGCGACCAACAATAAGCTCAAATAGTCCTTATTATTTTTATAAAGCAATGGACGACCCTCCCAGTCCTTCGGCACTTCCGATATTTTTGGCACTGGAACAACCGTAACATTATCAAAAACAGCTTCGGGATTCAGACCAAATTTTTTCCAAAAATACTCTTTTGGGACGAAACTACCGATTTTCTTTTCCTTCTCCTCCTCGCCACTTTCTCTTATGCCGCAAACTAGAACGGGCGTACGACCTTCATACTGTTGTGGCTTCTCAGCGGATTTATAATCGGCATATATTTGAGCAAGGAAATCCCCCAATATGCGCTCGGCAAAGCCGAAATCATCCTCGGTAATTTTTATTGGATATGAGCTTCTTGTCCCATTCATTTTTTTACCATCAATTAATTCCGGTTTATCTATCTCGTTTTGGGTTAGATTATCAACTCTAAAAATAATCTGCCTTTTCAGCAATTCGCAAGCCATTCTCTGCCCTGATTGACGCAAAGTATCAATTATTCTATCTATAAAATTTAAATCTGGGTTATCCGGATAATCCTCTCTTTTGTCCCATGAATTCCTCATAGAAAAATATTCCGATACTGGCCAGTCACCTACTTCATCTTCAACTGTTTTCAAAAATTTTATTGGATCTACGGTAGCTGGTTTTAACCTACCCTCTTTATTTAAAACCTCTAAAGAGTCTAAAAGATTTTCTCTTCTTAAAATGGTATTTTCATCTAGAGGGACCCCTGGCTCATCTTGCGATTCTTCCTCTAAATAATCGTGCGACGAAGTTTCTGACATGTTCTTTTTTATTAATTCTGCAACTTTTAAGATTAAATTGCAAATACTCTTCGTAAAATTTGTAAAACAAAAGAGGTTTTATAGAGACCTCAGAACTCTTTGCAGGCTATTCTATGCTAGCCTGCCTGCCCCTCCTTTCTTGACTGGCAACTGCGTATAGCATGCTCGCCAGTTCTCTGATTTTTTCCGATATGTCGGAGCGATCGCCTCGACAAAGGTTCTCCAATTCATCAGCAACCGATAAGGTTGGTGGTGTTTTGAATTCCCTTTCGTCGAAGGCAGCCTCGGCACATCGCTGAATACAGCCCAGAAAACGCTCCCGAAGCTTGTTTGCCTTCCCTGGAGTCATACTGACTCCAGGTGTGCATTCCACCTCCAAAAACGTCTCCACGATTCGCTTCGCCTTTTCTGCGAGTGGCAAAGCATCAACATCCGGAGAGAAATTATTGTTTGGCGTCATGGGATTTCTCCTTTCTTGGAGTAATGGGCTCCCTATGGCCCTTAGTTTATTATTCGGCTTTCAGCCGAACGACTTCACTCATACAGACAACGTCGCCACACCACCCAATCGAAACATGCAGTTCGTACTGCGCCACCGCAACCACCTTCAAATAGAAGCTAACTTCGACCCCAACCATGTCCTGGTGGGAAATCTTAAGAACAGCCTCCACGCGATGTGCCTCGTTAAAGGCACTCTCGATGCGTTGCGACTCGCCGAATCCGCCATCGAACAGTTTCCACAATAAATTCCACCCTTTTGGCAGCTCCTCTGGTCGGTGATGACCAGTAGAAAGCAACTGCAGAAGAATGGCTGGGAAGGCGATGGCGTAACCAAATGCCTTTTGCAACACATGGTTATTACCTTCGGACACGCAACGGCGAAACGGCCCGTCAACGAAGATGGACAGTTTGCGAAGTTCCATGGGATTTGCTCCTTTCTGGATGCGGGGTTCCCTGTGACCCTGATTAAAGGTTCCACTGTTTCGCCCTTTCGGACTCATCAGCGCAAGCACACACTTGCGGACAGTAGCAGAGTTGCGCTCTGCAATCGCTCGTGTTTCGGTGGACACACGAATCCACACCCTGAAGGCTCGCCTACGTTTATTTTTTCGCGCAGGATCCCTTCTCGTGCATGGGCTAATACAGGCGGAGACACGCCCTGGGGCAACGACACTTGTTATTCTCATCGAAGATTCCGTCTTCTTTGAGTTGGGCAAGTGCCTCGCTGAGGAGAAACTTCTCCTCAACCGTCGGGTCTGGCCCGTCACAAAACAGATTGTGCGGGTATAGACCCTTGATTACTCCGTCAAAAACGGAGCACCAGAACGACGACTCCACTCCCGATGCCACCAGAATCCTCACTTTTTTCCAGCGAGGAAAATCTTCCAGGCACTCGACAATTACTGTCTTCCCGAGAGCCGGAATTTCAACTTCGTTAATGCAGCATATCATGGGATTTCTCCTTTCTTGGAGTAATGGGCTCCCTATGGCCCTTGATTGAATGAACAAGTGGCACAATACCACTATATTAATAATAGCATAATTAAACAGGCCTGTCAAGTCTTTCCTGCCTCCTTTAAAGGTGGTAAGATTATAGAATTAAGTTATAATTAGAACAATTTTATGGATACTAATATAGAAAAAATCAGACATTCGTTGGCGCATATTTTAGCAAGCGCGGTTTTGGAGCTTTACCCTAAAACAAAACTTGGAATGGGGCCGGCAATTGATAATGGATTTTACTATGATTTTCAGCTTCAAAAACCGCTTGAGGAAAAAGACTTAGCGGAGATTGAAAAAAAGATGAAGGATTTGATTTCTCAAAAATTGAAGTTTGAAAAACAAAATATTACAAAAAGAAGAGCAAAAAAATTATTCGCGATACAGCCGTATAAATTAGAACTTATAAAAGACCTACCCGGTGAAAATGTTTCCATTTTTACCACAGGTGAATTTGTTGATTTGTGCAAGGGACCTCATATAAAATCTACAAAAGAAATTACTCCCAATTCTTTCAAGCTCACAAAAGTTGCGGGCGCATATTGGAAAGGCTCTGAAAAAAATAAAATGCTGACTCGTATTTACGGACTGGCTTTTGAAACCGAAAAAGAACTGCAAAATTATTTAAAAATGTTAGAGGAAGCAGAGAAAAGAGACCACAGAAAACTTGGCAAAGAATTGGATTTATTTTGCTTTTCTGATCTTGTTGGTCCCGGACTCCCCCTTTACACCGCAAAGGGCGTTGCGATTAAAGAAGAACTGCAAAAAGAAGTTGAAAGGATTTGCAGGAATTACGGCTTTGAAAAAGTTTCCGCCCCCTCCTTAGCAAAAATAGATCTTTTTGAAACTTCGGGCCACGCAAAAAAATTCAACGACGAACTATTCCGAGTTTCTTCGCCAAAGGGACACAAATTTGTTTTAAAGCCAGTACAATGTCCGCACCATACACAAATATACGCCTCAAAACCAAGGTCATATCGCGATTTGCCGATAAGATATATGGAATCTGACAAGCAATACCGAGCCGAAAAACCGGGCGAAGTTGGCGGACTTAACAGGGTTTATGCAATCACCGTAGAAGATGGCCATACATTCTGCACACGTGAGCAGGTAAAAGACGAAATAAAAACTTTGGTGAATATAATAAAAGATTTTTATACTTCAATGGGCCTTTGGGGCAACCACTGGGTTTCTTTATCAACGAGAGGAAAGGATTTCAGCCAATACATCGGTGAAAAGAAGGACTGGGATTTGTGCGAAAAAATTCTGCAGGAGGTTTCAAACGAAATGGGTTTAAACGCCAAAAAATGCCCGGGAGAAGCTGCCCTATACGGGCCGAAACTGGATTTCATGTTTAGAGATGCTATCGGAAAAGAAATTCAAATACCAACGGTGCAGATTGATTTTGCGACTCCAAAAAGATTTAATTTAACATATACAGACAAGGACGGCTCTGAAAAAAGTCCTGTGATGGTTCATCGCGCAATACTGGGATCTTACGAAAGATTTTTAGCTTTAGCCATAGAACATTTTGCCGGGGCTTTTCCATTATGGCTGTCCCCTATTCAGGTTGCTGTAATTCCAATTTCTGAAAAACACGACGACTATGCTAAAAAAATTGAAAAGGAATTAAAAGACGCCGGTATCCGCGTTGAAGTCAAAAATGAAAATGAAACTTTGGGCAAAAAAATCCGCTCAGCTGAAATGCAGAAAATCCCCTATCTTTTGGTTGTTGGCGATAAAGAAATTTCCGCAGACGCGGTTGCTGTCAGAGAGCGCGGAAAAGGAGATTTAGGACAAATGTCAATAAACAATTTTATTGATAAAATTATAAATAAAATTCAATCTAAATCTTAAAAATATGGCAGATTTATCTGAATCTACAAAAAAATTAATATCGCAATATAGCCTTGCCCATAAACAGAGCCAACCCAGGCAGGGAACTCCAACCATACACGTTGACGAGGTAGCCCAAAAAGTTGCCGCTTTTTATGAGCAGATAAGGACAATCGTCGACTGGAAAGAAGAGCACTTAATGCGAAGGGCCGCAATTATCAGAAAGCTTAAAAGAAAATTTTTTGATTTGGAACTGAATAATTTTTCTGGCATAGAAAACGCATCGGAATCTTTGATTTTTGAGCTGATACGCGGCGGACACTTCCCCAACGATAAAACTGAAGAGTCAAAAATTCAGGATGTCCAAAAAACAATCAATAAATATGTTTTTATATTAAAAAATAATCCGGAGAGCAAGGCTGGAAAAACCGGGCTTAATTTTTATAACTGGATTATAGAGGTGGCGGCCTGCGAGATAGAAGAGGCGCTGGCTCCCGCTACAAAAGAAATGGCTTTGATTAATTACATGTTCGAATCGATGAAACAAAAAATTACAGTTTCTGACAAAATATTCCAATCTGGGCTTTTAAAAAATGAAGACACAGATATTCAAATATATATAGGCGTTTGCTTGGCGCTTTTTAAGCTGGATAAACCTATAATAAGCTACAACTTAATTAAATATAAATATCCGAATTGGCAAAAAGCTGATGAACAATTAATTTCTAAGATATCTGAGAACGCATTCAGATTGTGGCGAGAAATAGAAAATGACCTCATAAATCCTTTAGGAAATAAATTTTACGCGGTTTGTGAAAAATATGACACGCCCTACTTGTTGATGGGAGATATTATATCTGTAAATAGCGCGACTGAAACCGCCAAAGAAATATCAGACCCTTCCGTTTTAGAGGGTTTAATAAAAGACGCTTATTCGAAAAGATTATCAACTCTAAAATCAAGAATTTCCAGGGCCGCTGTTTATTCTACGGTTTCAATTTTCGTAACTAAGGTTTTATCTTTGGTGCTTTTGGAAGTATTGATAGAAAGGGTTTTTTTCAAAGAAAATCCAAGTGCGATGGTGCTTGTGTCAGACGTTTTGATACCAACCGTTTTAATGTTTCTAATAGTGGCCAGCATAAAACGCCCGTCCAAAAAGAATTTGAATCTTGTCACGATGGAAACCATGAAAATAGCCTACAAAAAAGAAAGTCAAGACACATACGAAATAAAAATGAGTAAAAAGAAGGGGATTATAATAAAAACAACCCTATCTCTTGTTTATGTCATATCTGCTTGCATAACTTTTGGCGCAATATATTATGCTTTAAATTATTTCGGCTTCCCAATCACTTCTATTATTATAGACATTATATTTATCGCTGTAATTTTGTTTGCCGGAACGGCGCTTGCAAAAAGAGCCCAGGAGCTCACGATGGAAGAAGAAAAAGAGGGCTTTTTAAGCTTCTTGTCAGACGTTTTCTTTTTACCAGTACAGGGACTTGGCAGATGGATTTCCAACAAATGGAAAAAATATAACGCTCTCACGGCGCTGTTTAATGCCTTAATCGATATGCCGTTTTCGGCTTTTGTGGAATTTCTGGAAAAATGGAGATATTTTATAAAGGAGAGGAAGGAAGAGATTCGATAGCAATGCAGTACCACGTTATTGTTTATGGCTGCCAAATGAACATTTCCGACGCAGAAAGGGTTTCTGCTGTTTTGGAGTCTATAAAATATAAAAGAACGCCGGATATCAATAGGGCGGATTTAATTGTGGTTGTAATGTGCTCGATAAGACAGTCTGCGGTTAACCGCGTACAAGGACTGATGCAAAAATTTGAAGAAATGAAAAAGAAGAAACCGACTTTAAAAACTATTTTGACCGGATGTGTTTTAAAAAAAGACAGAAAACTTTTTATAGAAGGTTTTAATTATGTAATCGACATAAAAGGAATTGGCCAACTCCCAATACTTTTGAGCGAGATGATGAACTTTTCGATAAGCCGAGAAAAGTTTATCACCGAGCGATATTTAGATATTACTCCAAAACATTCGTCAAAATTCTCCGCCAGCGTACCAATAATGACGGGCTGTAATAATTTTTGCGCGTACTGCGTTGTTCCCTATGCCAGAGGTCGCGAAATCTCAAGACCCGCGCAAGATATTGTACAAGAGATAAAAGGGCTGACAAAGCCCATATCGTCAAGACTTCGCGGGGCAAGGGAAATTTGGTTGCTTGGACAGAATGTAAATAGTTATAAAGACCCTTCAACAAGCTCTGGGCAGGTCATTAATTTCCCCGCTCTTCTAAAATTAATAAATAATATTCCGGGAAATTTCTGGATACGTTTTACATCTTCCCACCCAAAAGACTTTACCAATGAAGTTATAGACACGATAGCCATCGGAGAAAAAATCACTCCGTATTTAAATTTACCGATACAATCAGGTGACGATAAAATTTTAAAATTAATGAACCGCCATTATACCGTTGCAGACTATAAAAATAAAATAAAAAAACTTCGGGAAAAAATTCCGGGTATATGCCTCTCAACAGATATTATTGTGGGTTTTCCTGGAGAAACAAAAAAACAATTTAATAACACTATAAAGCTTTTTCAAGAGATGAAGTATGACATGGCCTATATTAGTAAATATTCTCCACGACCTGGCACCGCCGCCACAAAACTAAAAGACAATGTTTCTATTATTGAGAAAAAACGCAGAGAAAAAGTTTTAAACGATATTTTGAAGCAAACCGCGTTGGAAAATAATAAAAAATATATTGGAAAAATAAATACCGTTTTAATAGATGGAAAGGATAAGGGTGATTGGATAGGGAAAAATAAACATTACAAAACCGTACGCATAAAATGTAATAAAAATTTACTCGGAAAATTCATTAAAGTAAAAATAACAAAAGCATTGCCATGGTCGCTGGTGGGAAAAATAATAAATTAATTGTAATTTTGGGTCCAACTTCTTCCGGAAAAACCGGCCTGTCAATTAAGTTGGCTAAAAAGTTCAACGGCGAGGTGGTTTCGGCTGACTCGCGACAAGTTTATAAAGGAATGGATATCGGTTCCGGAAAAATTACAAAAAAAGAAATGGCGGGAATTTCCCATCATCTTTTAAGCGTGGCAAATCCTAGAACAAGATTTACTGTTGCTCAATATCAAAAACTGGCGTTAAGGGCAATAAAAAAAATACAAAGTAAAAATAAAGTGCCAATTTTGGTTGGGGGAACGGGGTTTTACATACAATCTATTGTTGACGGCACTGTTATCCCAGAAGTAAGGCCAGACTGGAAGCTAAGGGGAAAATTAGGTAAAAAGCCGCTACCTGAGCTGTTTAAAAGGCTCTGTGAGCTCGATCCAATTAGGGCCGGCACTATAGACCAAAACAACCCTCGGCGCGTTGTAAGGGCGCTGGAAGTTGCTATAAACCTAAAAGGGCCCGTGCCATCTTACAGCTCAAAGAAACCGAATTTTGACGTACTGCTTTTAGGCATTAAAAAAAACCCAGAAGAGCTTAAAAATTTGATACATAAAAGGCTTATAAAAAGGCTTAAAAATAACGCAATGATTAAAGAGATAAAAAAACTCCGCAAATCTTTATCTTGGAAGCGGCTGGAAGAATTTGGTTTAGAATACCGCTTTGTCGCACAATATCTGCAAAACAAAATAACCTATCAGGAAATGATAGATTATATCCAAAAGGAATCCGAACACTTGGTTAAAAAACAAATGACGTGGTTTGGGCGGGATAAAAAAATCTACTGGATTAAAACTCAAAAACAAGCTGAAAAATTGATAAAAGAATTTTTATAATATTTTCCTCAACAGTTCCTGCACTTTTTCCGGCTTTGCTGTGCCACGAGTTGCCGCCATCACTTGTCCTGCCAAAAATTGCAAAGAAGCTGGCTTGCCATTTTTATAGTCTTCTACAGCTTTTGGATTTTTTTCAATAACTCCTTTTATTATTTTTTCCAATTCCCCATCATCTGACATCTGCCCCCAATTATTTGCGTCAACAATATCAGATGGGTCGGACCCAGTGCTGAACATATCCCCAACGACCATTTTCGCAACCTTGCTTGAAATTTCTCCTTTATAAATCATCTTTATAAACTCGGCAAAATTTTCCGGCGTAATTTTAAATTCTTTCTCAACAAATTCTTTGCCGGATAATAAACCTTGCACGTCTGATATCAGATAATTTGCAATCAGTCTTGAAACTTTTTTATGCGCCTCGCCTTTTTCTTCCTCTGGCGTCCATTCCTCAAATTCCGAAACCACTTTTTCGAAGTATTCACTTAAATCTTTATTATTTATAAAAAACTCAATTGCGGCTTCGTCTAGGCCATACTCTTTTTTAAATCTCTCTTTTTTTTGCTCTGGTAGTTCTGGCATAGTTGTTTTTATTTTAATAATATACTCTTTATCAAAATGCATTGGAGGCAAATCCGGCTCGGGGAAATATCTGTAGTCGTGCGCCTCTTCCTTTTCTCTTTGAGAGAATGTAATTTCTTTTTTATCGTGCCAACCGCGCGTTTCCTGCACTATTTTTTCTCCCGATTCCAAAATCTCTTCCTGCCTTTTAATTTCAAAGTCAACTGCTTTTTCAACAACTTTAAATGAATTTAAATTTTTTATTTCAACCTTAGTACCCAATTTTTTTGCCTGCCCTGAGCCCGCCGAAGGGTCTTTGCTTATACTTATATTCACTTCGACTCTCATCTGGCCCTTCTCCATATCCGCATCAGAAACTCCAAGATATTTTAAAATTAATTGAAGCTCCTGAGCAAATTCTTTTGCCTCTTTTCCTGAGGTAATGTCCGGTTCTGTTACAAGCTCCATTAAAGGAATGCCAGCCCTGTTTAAATTAACAAGCGAATAACCTGCCCCGTTAGAAGTAGGCGACTTGTCGCCGTCAGTTCTAATGGGGTCTGCGCCTTCCGGATGCATCAAACTCCCTGTGTCTTCTTCTAAATGTATTCTTGTTATTCTTATTTTTCTTCGGTCCGCCGAAGCCCTCGGCGAAGGCGACTGCCCCTTAATATTTAAAAACCCTCCTATGCACAATGGCTGGTCGTATTGGGAAATTTGGTATCCTTTCGGTAAATCCGGATAAAAATAGTTCTTTCTGTCGAACTTTGAATCTTCTGCAATTTTACAATTTAAAGCCAATCCGGTTTTTATAACTTTTTTTATTGCCTCTTCATTAGCAACGGGCAAACTTCCCGGCTGCGCAGTACAAATCGGGCAAATATTATAATTGGGCCGTTTTTCATCCGGATCATTTTTGCAGGAGCAAAACATCTTCGAGTTTGTTTTCAACTCTGCGTGTATTTCCAGTCCTATTGTAGGTTTATAACTCATAAATTATTTGCCTTGATTTTTCCGCGCCTCATATGGATTATAATAAAAATCTTTGTTTTCTAATGAGGCCGCCCAGGAAACATTCATCTCGTCCATATCAACCCTAATATACTTCGCCAGCAAGGGCTGAATTTTATTTAACTCTCTCCAGCACTGCTGGGCGATTCTGCGATATGACGCGTGCCCTTTTTTGCCGGACCTTAAAGAAATAAAATGATGCAATTCTCTCAAGTTCCAAGTAATTAAAACTCTTTTCCTGAAACAGAAGGGCACAACATACTGCGCCTCATCCGGAAATTTTTCATATATTTTATTATACGCCTCAACAGATTTTTCTACCACTGCCTTAAATTTTTCCTCAAAGCCGGCTTCTCGAATTTCCGGCGGCAAGTCGTAGCCGTGCACAGCTGTTACCGGCTGGTTTGATTGCGTGCACATTCTATGACGCTGGACGTCCCGGAACGCCCCAAAATCCAATAAAATATCGAATGTATAATAAATATGCTCTAATTCCCTCAACGGCTGGTCAAATTTATCTCTTCTTTTCAGCGTCTCGTCTATTATCTTTTCTTTTTTTTCTTCTGAAAAATTTCTGACCTTTTTTTCAATTTCCTCATGCGATAAATCAGAATAAGGATAAAGTATTCCAGTAATCAGCTTGTTTATTGCGTCCTTGTCGTAATTAACAATTGTTACCGCCTGATTGTTTCCTGCCTGTCTGCCCAGCTCCCAATCAGCAATATTTTTTAATTGTTTTTTTGTTTCAACAATATAATTATTTTTATTGGCAAACTTTATCAAGGTAGGGACTGCCTCCATTGCCTTTTCTTTCATTTCGACTCCAATATCCTGCATTTCCTTCAACGGATGCGATAATAACTTTTTTATAAGGTGCTCTAACTCTCTCGTGTTTATTGTCATGCCCAAGTTTGTCAAAACAGCCGTAGGCAATAAATATCTTAAATTATCGCAAGCCCTGGCCTTAGAAACCATATTGTACAACTTTTCGTCCTGGTCGCTGGACGTGGCCTGCCCTGAGCCGGGCCGAAGGGGATATTTCTGTTTAACAAAATCCATCATAGGCGCGGTCATTTCTTCATAGGCGTCCATTAAAGAATTAACCGCATCCAGATAAACCTCTTTTAATTCGGAGTTCACTACATTCTCTGGCATATATAATTTATCTTTATTAAAAATTTGGTATCTGGAAGATTTTTCAGTAAACGAAGCAAGCCTGCAATCTTCAATAACTTTTGTTGCGATGTTGGAAACATTTTCAACTGCCAGCGAGATTACGGCGTGTTCTGCAATTGATGAATGCCCAAAACCCACAACCCATTTTTCATGGAACTCCGCAGATTTTTCGTCTGTAAGTTCGGCCGCAATTTTATCAAATGGGTCAGCTGACCTTGAACACTTAGCAAAAGTCACTGCTTTTACCTCTGGCATCAAATTATTCGGCAACGTATAAATTCTTCTTTTTTCATTCATAAAAAATTTATTATTAATTAAATCTTTAATATCTTTAGAAACTTCCGGCACCGACCTTTCGCCGTTTACCATAACAACGCTCTCAAACATAGCCGGAATTTTTTTGTAAATCTCGTTAACCCTTTCCAATTTTTCTTTCTGTTCAAAAAGCTCTTTGGGATCGCCGCGGCCATCAATTCTTTTTATACATAACTCCGGGGAAACATCAACAACGATGGTTAAGTCGGGCAATAAAAAATTATCGTTCATTTTCACCAATAAATCAACATCTAATCCGTCTGAATAACCATAAGCAAAAGTTGAGAATGCATAACGGCTGGAAACTACAAACTTTCCGTCTTTGAGCGCCGGCATGACTTTATTGTTTAGGTGTTCGTTTCTGTCTTGCACGTATAATTTTTGCAGTTCCGGGGGCTCTACAATAATTTCTTTTTTTAACGCCTGTTTTATTTTCAGGCCAAATTCTGATTCTATTGTCGGCTCTTTTGTCACAACAACTTCTTTGCCTTTTTGTTTCAAATAATCAACCAATAAATCAATTTGAGCCGACTTTCCCGAACCGTCCAACCCCTCTACGACAATAAATTTTCCCGGATAATTATTTTTAATCATGTTTTTCATTCCAATCAACTCGCGTATTATTCCTGCCGGCGTCTTTCTCTGTAAATCCCTGCGGATATCTTTTCTGCAATTTATCCATATTCTCGTTAAAAATATCTTCCAAATTCCAACCAAAAAAATTACAGATCATTGCGATATACCACATAGTATCTCCCAAATTTTCCTTAATTCCCTGCTTTTGGTCATTCCCATGTGAATATGTTTTCTTAATGCATCCGGCCACATCTCCTGCTTCTCCTGAAATCCCCAACCCCCATGTCATAATCTCTTTTTCCGGATTATCAAACCCCTTAGATGTTGTTTTGCAAAACTCCTGATACTTTTTTAAAAATTCATCTGCCATATTTTTTATAGTTTAGATAAATATTCTTTATAAACTAATTGAACCCAGACTCCCGGGTTGCCCTCAATATATTTTTCTATGTCTTTTTTATCAACAAGTTCTCCCGCCATTTTATCAATTTCTTTTATTGAAATTTCCGGACTGTCGCCAACAAAGCTATAAACTAACCCCAGATGCACTGCTTCAACTGGTCTTGATTCATCGTTTAAAATTCCGATCAATTTTTTTTCCAAAATGTTTCCTTTAAAATCCACCTCCTCATTCCATTCTCTCATCATACCGGCGTCTAAAACATCTTCCTTATCACCATCTATAGGATTTATATGCCCGCCAACGCCAAGCTGGTATGTATCTATCAATCTTTGCTCGCCAGCTTTTGGCAGATATTTATAAACAAAAAATTTATCCTCAAAATTAAAAACAACGTAAGGAATTATCTGCTGATATGACGAGTCGTTTTCCACGTCTCCCCTTCTTTTAAATTCGCAATTTTTCTTTATCAAATCAACATGATAATCCAGATTATCGATCTTTAATCCCTGCCATTTACCTTTTTCAAAAATAATGTCTGATTTTACAACTAAAATTTGTTCGTCGTTTTTGTCTGCCATATTTAAGATTGTTCAAATTCCTGAGGGAACTCTTCTATTTTCCCTTCCTCCATTAATATTTCTTTCAAACTTTTAAAATTACCCTGCTCATCATCTACGACTTTATAAGAAGAGACATCCTGAGCTTGATTTTTATTCCTAATTTCGTCGGCAGAAACCAAATTATCTACGATATTTCTGTCTCCGCCATATTGGTGCTTATCGTCTAAAACATCCCCCTGCTTCCATTCCGAAACCCAGTCTTCAACATGAAAAATTTTTACACTGCCCTCCTTTGTATTCCCAATAAATTTTCCGATTCCGGCATTGATAACCATTTTTTTACAGATATAGCATGGCAAGGAGTCTATAAGCTCACCCGTCTTCGGATTTTCACTGTAAAGAAACATGGTCGCTCCCAGCAAACTTACGCCTGCCCTGGCCGCATTTATTATGGCGTTCATCTCAGCGTGAACAGACCTGCAAACTTCGTACTGCGTACCATGAGGAATTTTTAATTCGTCTCTCAAACAATATCCTCTTTCCATGCAGTCCTTTACGCCTCGCGGAGCGCCGATATAACCCGTTGAGATGATCTGATCATCCTTAACGATAAGTGCCCCAAACCTTGATCTAAAACAGGTTCCCCTTTGGGCAACCTCCTTTGCGATATCTAAATAATACTGGTCTTTTGATGGTCTTGCCATAATATTTATATCTGTTAGTTAATTTTAATGTACCCCCATTCTACCACTTTGCCGCAAAAAAAATCAAGCGCCTTTGACGCTTGATTTTTTTAGACTTTGTTTCTTAGTTTATTACTTCCACGCCCATGTTTCTCGCAGTCCCCAAAATAACTTTCTTAGCTATTGCAGATGATTTTTTGTTGGAATATCAAACTTCTATCTTGTTTATATAATTATACTCCGTCAAGAGGCCGTGTCAAATTATTTTATTATTTTTATCGCCTTTCCCTCTATCAAAGCTTCTGTAATTTTTTTATAAGCCGAAGATAGAATCCTTTGGAAAGTGCTTTGAGAGGTATTCATCTTCTTGGCTGCTTCTTCCTGCTCTAATTCTCCTATATTTCTCAATCTCAAGGCCTCTACCTCTTCGGCAGTTAATTCAACCATCTCTAGCTCCCTCATCGGCACTCCTTGAGGCTTAAAATAGGTTATATTCGGATTAAATTCTATTCTTCTGCAAAGTCTTGGTCTTGGCATATTATTTTCTTTCTAAATTAATTTTACATTTTGGACACTTAAGCGAAGCACAGGGCGATCCCGCCTGATGAGGATCTTCATATCCGCATTTTGGGCAAACACAAAATCCTCCCGGTCCCTTGCCTTCTGCTTTCTCAATTTCGTCTTTAAATTTACCCTTCCTTTGCCAACCGAATCCTCTACCCAAAATCGGCTTATAAAATCCGGTTTCAATATCGTGACTTTTAATTTGAATAGCTATATAAGAAAGATTTTCTATGCCCGTCATTAATCTTTCTCTTAAAACTTCTGAAATTTTTGTCGCCTCTTCTACTTTTAAATTGTTTGGTAATTCAATTTCTAAATTAGCTGTGATGGCCGAACCCTTTTTTTGAGTTTTTAAGGAAGTAATTTCAATGTTTTGGGTTTTAGCAATTGTTTTCATTTTTTCTTCAATTTCTTCTCCAGCCGAAACATCAAGCAAAGAATCTGCTGCCTCCTTGCCGAGAGTGAAAGATTCCTTGATTATATAAAACCCAATCAAAATGGCTAAAACCGAATCTGCATAAATCCAATATCTATTTAGAAATAGTCCAGCAAAAACAGCCAAGGAGGCGAAAACATCAATTCGTGAATGGAGACCATCTGAAAGCAAGGAAATAGAATTCTCTTTTTTGCCAATATTAATTTTTATTCTGGCCATTATTTCATTAATAACCGCGGAAAATGCCATTACAACAAAACCTAAATAACCAAATTCAATTATTGCTGGATTTAACAATTTTTTATAGGCCCCATAGACGATAATAACACCCGTAGCAAAAAGAATAACAGTTATTATCAAACCAGATAATACCTCAAATTTAAAATGGCCATAAGGATGTTCTTTGTCTTCCGATTTTTTAGATATTTTAATTCCAACGTAGCTGATAGCTGAAGAAAAAACATCCATAAAAGAGTGAACACCTTCTGCCAAAATCGCAGCAGAACCCGAAAACATACCGACAATAATTTTGCTTCCTGCTAAAATAACGTTTGCCAATATTGAAATAACCGCTACTTTTTCTTTCATTTTAACTATAGCCAATACCGATTAAACTTGGATTAATCAATAAAATTAATCCAAGTAAAATCATTATTAAGCCACCTATAAATTTTATAATTTGCATTTGTCTTTCGCTTATTTGCTTTCCTTTAAATGTATATCCAAAAAGCGTAATTATGACAATAAGGGGGATTACATATACAAAATTGTAGAAAAATAAATATAGATAATAAGAGAGACTGCTTGTTAACACTTTTCCCGTTAAAATCCCGGTATAAATAATTGGAAAACCAGCAGTACAGGGCAGTTCCACTAAAGAGGCAAAAGCAGCTAAGCTAACAGACGCTAATATCAAGGCAGGCATAGAACCATTTACAATTATATCCTTCATATGCTCTATCCTTTTTACCAGTGGTCCCTTATGTTTTTCCTGAATCATTAAGGTTATTCCCTTTCTGAACGCTAAGAGCTCCTTACAATTAATTGCACCAGCAATTAATGCAATACAAGCAATCCCGATTCTTAAGGGAGTAATAAAACCAATATACTTAAAAATATTCAGCCAAGTAGCCATAAACAAAAAATAAATTATAAAAATAACAAAGATAAAAGTATAACCTATGGCATAAATCTTTTTTCTGGAGTGTGAAGCTGAAATAAGAAGACCTAATAAAAAAGTAAGAACAAATAAATTGCAAGGATTAAATCCATCAATTAAGGCAATAAAAATAGTGAAGAGAGGTAGGGGTAAACTATAACCTAATTTTTCTAAAAATTCAGGAGGAATATTCTTAGCCAGAATAAAAAATCCAATTAACAACAATAAAGATATTCCTATAATTAAGTAATTTTTTTGTTGTTCAGTCAAACAAAGACACATGCATTTTTTTATAATCTTAAATTTATAAATAAAAAAAGAAACAATAAAAAAGACAAATATAATTAAAATCCAATACCAAAACTTCCACGGTGCTTCAGTTACGTGATTTGTTCCTTCTACATTACTAATATCTGTTCTTCCTGCAAAAATAATTGACGATTTTTCATTCCACTCTAAAACCCAATTGCCCAATTTGACAGCGTGCGAGAATTTAACTTGACCATCGGAAATAAATACTGGTTCAGGTTCTATTTCTTTAACATCAATATTCTCTAAAAAAGAAGAGATGTCTTCAACCATCAAAACCTTTTTTAACAATTCATTATCTCCTCCATCGCCAGATATTAAAACTCTATTTTTTGTCCAAATCTTTACCTTGCCCTCCAAGCTTGTAAGATATAAGTCCTTAAAATTAACAGAAGAACCATCGGGTAGGGGGAAATTATTTGACTCCAAGTTTTTTATTATTTCCTCAGAATCCAAAACCTGAAATCTTCCTAAACCAATTTGATTTTTATTTAAAATTATAGCAGGAATACCTGCTTGAATATTCGGGATATAAGATTTAAAATACTGATTAACTATATTCTGATTGCTTGCTCTCAAATTATAAATTTCGTATTCCACTACCATCAAATTTGGATATTTTGAGATGTATTCAAGTAATAAAGCCGGGTCTGTTATGGCACAATTTGGGCAACCAATACCTGTGACATAAACAGCACATACTTTATCTTGATTTTCTTCAGCAGACACAAAAGAAAAACTAATACTAAAAACAAACAAAATTAAAATAATTGTAAAAATTAAACCAATATAATTATTATTTTTGAAAAGATTTATTAATTTCATTTTATAACCTCTTTATTTATTTGTGCTATTATGTTTTGAAATAATTTTTTATATTTTGGATTTATTTCGACAACGGGCTTCATCTTAATCGTTGATTGAACAAAATCCTTTCTGTAAGGAATTCTGCCAAGAATTGGAATTTTATTTATTTTAGCAAATTTTTCTATTTGTTTGTAAAAATTTTGGGCCAAATCAAATTTGTTTATGACAATCCCATGTTTAATACCAAAATGATTGGCAAGATACAAAACCCTTTTCAAATCGAACAAAGCGGAGGGTGTTGGCTCGGTTACGGCCACTATATAATCTGTGCCGACTAACGAGGCAATTACTGGGCATCCAATTCCCGCTGAAGAATCTATAATCATTATATCTGCTTTTATTTTTTCATTAATTTTATCTGAATATTTCCTCACCGCGGCCACTACTTCACCAGAAGCTAGCTCTCCTAATTTAAGCTCGCTTGAAACTAAATTAACATTATAATTTTTACCAATATAAATTGTGCCAATTTCTTTTTTGATTTCCGTTATCGCTCCGGTCGGACACGCGACGATACAAGCCTTGCAACCGATACAAACATCTCGCACAAAACCAGGAAATTTATCTTTAACAAAAACAATGGCATTTTGTTTACAAACAGAAGCACACTTACCACATTTTATGCACTTCTTAAAATCCCACTTAGGAATTGGCTGATAGACAGTGGCATACTTTTTTCTTTTTACAGAAAGCAGAAGATGGTCATTTGGACATTCCGCGTCTGCATCCACAAGCATCGCCTTTTGGGCGCTAGCAAATTCAACGGCCAGAGAAGTGGCCACCATTGATTTACCTGTACCCCCTTTTCCGCCGGTGACTGCGATTTTCATATTTTTTAATCCATTAATAAAAATGTTTAATTTAAAGGGTCATTTCGTTCCATTCTTTGTAGGTCTCTTTCTCCCTTTTGTTTTTCTCTCTCTAATAATTCTTCCGCTGATTCTTTTTCTTTATCATAAACAAACAATCCACAAAAACAACTGCCGTATTCTTTAATTTCCTCTCTGTGCCATTGACAAGGACAAATCTTACGATTATCTTCTTCTTTATTGCCGATAATTCTCCTGCAAGGACAATATTTGGCTCCATATTTTGTCTCATTAGCCAAAAGACCGGCTACTAATTTTTCTACCGTGTTTTTATCTGGATTTAACTTAAATCCATTCTTTTGGGCATATTCTTGATAGTTTTTAATTAATTCTTCAATTTTTTCTTTATTTTCCATAATAATCAAAAAGATATAAAAATCCGTTTCTGTGTTAAAAAACGATTAATTATTATTTTCTTTTAGTTCCTTTTCTATCCATTCTTTAATTAATGATTCCGACCTTAGTCCGATAAAACTGCTAATTGGTTTGCCTTTATTAAATAAAATAACGGTTGGAATTTTCTCAATTCCATATTTTTGACAAACTTGAGGGGCTGCCTCTAAACTAACTTTAGCCAAAATAAGTTTTTCCCTATATTCATTAGCTAATTTTTCTAAAATTGGCCCGAGGATAAGACAGGGAGAACACCAAGAAGCCCAAAAATCAACCAAAATTGGTTTTGGGGCATTCGTAATTTCTTTTTCAAAATTTTCGTCAGTTAATTTAATCATATTTAACTTTTTTATTTTAACTTTTTTAATCCTTTTTTACCACCTCCACTTTTACCTCCTCCTCTACCATCTCGAGGGCCTCTTCTTTATCTACTTCTTTTATTGCATCAAACGGACAAATTTTCTGGCATTTTCCACACTTTTTGCATTTATTTTGGTCAATAAAAGCTTTTCCGTCTTCTCCCATTTTAATTGCTCCGTGGGGACAAGCCTTGAGACAAGCTCCGCATCCAGCACATTTAGATTTGTTAACTTTAAATTTATTCATATTTCTTGATTAATCTTGATTATTTAATAAAAGGACATTGTTTCTTTTTCGCTTTTTTATCCAAAACCGCCCTGATAAACTCATTGCAAGATTTAAAACCGCACCTTCCGCAATTCAAATTGGGAACTAAACTTTTTAATTCTTTGCCAGCCAAATATCTTTGATTAACGGCCTTCTCGTCTATAATTTTATTTCCATAACAGTATCCACAAATTGCTGAAGGCATAGAATGCTTTAAAGTTAGCTTTTCTGTTTTTATTTCTAAAGATAACTTAATTGCCTCAATAATATCAACCGCCCCTTCACCGGTCAATCCGTTAACTTCTATTAATGTTGCCTTTTTGTTAACCATCAAAACATTAGCTCTAAAAATTTCTCTTTCAGCTTGTGATATTAAATCTCCCT
>CAYOIH010000008.1:0-22016 GCA_964404005.1 uncultured Candidatus Saccharibacteria bacterium | reverse complement strand
AAGAGGCAAAAAATCAATTAATAGACTGTAAACTATGTTCAGTGGCTTGAACAGTCTTTACGCGCTATCGACGCATTTTTATTGATTGCAGTATGCCGAGACTTATAAAACTGCCTATTAATCCCGAACCGCCGTAACTGATAAACGGCAGATAAATTCCCACAACCGGCAATAAGGAAAGGTTCATTCCTATATTAATAAAAAACTGGGCTATTAAAATAATCGCGAATCCCGAGGCAAAAAGCCGGGGAAAATTTGACTGGGATTCAATGGCGATTTTTAAAACACGCCATACCAAAAATCCATATGCTATAAATAAAAACAAAACCCCGGCCATTCCCCAGTCTTCCGCTATTACTGAAAAAATAAAGTCTGTATGGGGCTCCGGCAAGAATCCGTATTGTACCTGGCTGCCCTTGCCCAAACCCTGTCCAAAAATTTGCCCGGAACCAATTGAAATTTTTGTCTGGTTTTGCGACCACGAGGCGCCAAGATAATCACGGGGAAACAAGAAAGAAGTTATTCTTTGCTTCTGATAATCTTTAAATAAAAAAGTCCAGGAAAGGCCCGCAACCAATAAAAAACACAAAGAAAGAATTAAAAAGTGTTTTATTTTAATGCCTGACACCAGCAAAATTCCAAGCCATATCGACAGCAAAACTATGGTCCCTCCCATATCCGGCTTCATAAAAACCAACAATGCCGGGAGAAGAACATAAAGGCCTGAAAAAATAATGTGCCTGAATTTATACATTTCAACGTGCCGCATTGAAAAATATTTTGCCAGGAGAATAACTAAAATAATTTTTGCCGGCTCAAGCGGGTCCAACGACAAAAATCCGATTTTATACCAGCCCCTGGTTCCGCGGATTACAGGAGCAAAAAAATAAAGCCCGACGAGCAAAAATAAACATATTCCATATAAAACCAAAATTAAATAAGAATTATTTCTCAACATCCTATAATCAAAAAAACTTACCGCGACCATAACTAAAAATCCGGCGACAAAAAAAGCAATCTGTTTTTCGAGGTTTCCAAAATCTCCCTTAGCAAGGCAGGTGCTGTATATCGCCACAAGACCGAGCCCCACAAGCAAAAACACGGGGATTATAATACCCCAATCAAGTTTTCTAAGCTGGCTCGTTAAAAAATTCATTTTATTAAATTTAGAAATTCTTTCTCAGACAATGTTTTAACGCCCAGTTTTTTGGCTTTTTCGGCTTTGCTTCCCGGCTCTAATCCTACCACTACATAGCTGGTTTTAGAAGACACAGATTCCGAAACATCTCCTCCTAATTCTCTAATTTTTGATCTGGCTTCGTCCCTAGACATTGCTTCTAAGCTTCCAGTTAAAACAAATGTTTTACCGGATAATTTCTGGTTTACAACTTTAGAATTTATAATTTTAACCTTGTTTTCCAGCCTTTCTAAAAATTTTAGGTTATCCTTTCCTTGAAACCACTCAAAAATTGATTTTGAAACAACCGGCCCAATATCTAAAATCTTCTCAAAATCTTCCAATTTTGCCTCTTTTATTTTTTTAATACTCACGAAGTATTTTGCCAAATCAATGGCTGTTTCTTCTCCAACATTTCTTATTCCTAAAGCATAAATAAATTTTGCCAGAGTTATTTCCCGTTTTTCCTGAATTGATTTTATCAGGTTTTCTGCCGACTTTTCTGCGAACCTCTCCAGCGTGGCGACGTCGCCCTCTTTTAACTCAAATAAATCGCTTGGATCTTGCACTAATCCTTCATCCAACAACCTATCAATAATTTTAGGCCCCAAACCATCGATATTAAAAGCTGTTCTTGAAACAAAATGATAAAATCCTCTTCTTTTTTGCGCAAAGCAATTTTTATTCGGGCATCTTAAAAGCACTTCGCCGGCTAATTTTATAAGTTTAGCGCCGCATGAAGGACATTTTTCGGGCATTTTAAAATTCTTTTCGTGGCCGGTTCTTAACTCCGATAAAACTTTTATAATATCGGGAATTACGTCGCCAGCCCTGCCAACAATAACAGTATCTCCTATTTTCAGCTCAAGCCTTTTAATTTCATCTTCATTGTGTAAAGTTGCCCTTGTTATTGTAATTCCTGTAACCTGGACCGGCTCTAAAATTGCAACCGGCGTCATTGCGCCCGTTCTGCCAACCTGAACTTTTATATCTAAAACTTTTGTTGTTGATTGCGCTTGGGGAAATTTAAAAGCAATTCCACCCCTTGGAGCCTTGCCCACAACTCCCAATTTTTCAAAAATTTCATTGTCATTTATTAAAACAACAACCCCATCAATTTCATAATCCAGCTTTTCCCTTTCTTTTATCCAATGCTCGCGAAATTTCAAAACTTCTTCCAGATTTTTGCAATATTTATTATGCTTGTTTGTTTTAAACCCTAAGTCTTTTAATATCTTGTGCTTTTCTTCGTGCGTTTTTTGACCTGAGTTGGTCAGCAAATCATAAGCAAAAGAGTCCAACTTTCTACCTGCTGTAATTTTGGGGTCTAACTGCCTTACAGAACCTGCGGCAATATTTCTTGGGTTGGCATAAACCGGCAGACCTTTTTGTTTTTGCTCTTTATTTATTCTTTCAAATTCTTTTTTTGTGATAAAAACTTCTCCCCTGACAATTATTTCACGCTTATCTTCAATTGTTAGCGGAATGGCGTCAACTGTTTTTAAATTTTGAGTTATGTCTTCACCCGCGCTTCCATCCCCTCTCGTAGAGCCTGTTTGGAAAATTCCATTTTTGTAAATCAGCTCAATTGCAAGACCGTCAATTTTTAGTTCGCAATAATAATTTATTTCCTTTTTTTTATTTTCGGGAACTAATTTTATAAATCTTGCATACCAATCTTCCATATCTTCTTTGGAAAAAACGTCGTTAAAAGAAAGCATCCTTTGTTGGTGCTTTATTTTTTTAAACTCCTTTAAGGGTTTTCCGCCGACTCTTTGAGTTGGCGAGTCTGGCGTTACTAAATCCGAAAATTTTTGTTCTAAGTCAAAAAGCTCCTTTTTCAAGGAGTCTAACGCCGCATCCGATATCTCTTGCTTATCTAAGACGTGGTAAAGATACCGATGATGATTTATAGCTTCTCTAAGCTTTTTTATTCTATTTTTTACTTCTTCCCTTTCCATAACTTAAAAATTATCCGGAAGTAATTACAATACTTGTGCAATAACCATTTATTGGATCGGTGACACCGATGCCTACATAAAACCACCCCGTCTCGTGAGCATTCCAATCCCCTTGCCATTCCTTCTGTCCATTATTATAACTTAGGTTCACCGGATTGGGAGTATGGGTGTCAAGAGTATATGCTCCGCCGTTTGCTGGATCTATCGGAGAATAATATATATATGCTTCAACGCTGGATAAATCTTCGGGCGCAAGAACATGAATATGTATTATCTCCTCAGATTGATTTGCTATAAAAATAGTTCCGTTATCACCCACGCCCGGACCTAAGCTGGTTTTAACATCTCCTGTAATGTCTAAATTTACAGCCCTGCTTGTATTTAAATACGTTCCAACTGATTTTAACTGCCCTACGGATAGCGGACACGACCCATCTTGCTCCAAAGTAGAAACGTTGACGGTCGCGTCATAATATTTTTGCGGAGTTGTCGCCATAGTGGTTTTAAAAGTAATCGTACAATCCTTGCAGTCTTCACAATTTGAACCCGTAGTAGAACAGTCGCTACAATCTGTCCCACAGCCAGACTCGCAAATATCGCAAATGCCTCTTACAACTCCTTCATGGATAATTACCTGCCTGTCATAGTAAAGGGCTTTTTCAGCTCCGCTGTCAGCTGCATAAAAAGCCACCACAGAGTCACTCATATTTTTTATAATCTTTACTTCGCTGTACAAAAGTACGCTTATAGATAAAACCACGGCTAATATTATTATCATTACAAAAAACGTGATAATCAATGATACTCCTTTTTGTTTATAAATAGCCATTTTCTATTTTACATTAAGGTTTCTTTGCGAAACCGTTGTTTGAATTGTTCTCGAGGCGTCCTCTGAACCATTTTGGGCACTGCCTTTAATTTTAAAGTTCAAAAGCATTGTTACTCTCGGCTGAATATCGTCTTCATTTGAAGCGCCACAGTCTTGAGATGTGTCGTGGCAAATGTCCGCAGAGGCAGAACCATCCGAACCATTGACCGAAAATTTAACATCATTTATATAAAGGCCTGCTGGAGTAAGGGCAACCGGAGAACTGGCCCCATTTGTCTCCTTTGTCTCTTTTAAAACTCCGTCCGAATCCCAAAAAAATTCTTGGCAGGCGCTTTCATCTGATGCGTTTATAAACTTTATGCCGCGGAAAAAGCCCTGGCTATAGCGCGTAAGCAAATAAATATATCCCGGATGGTCTGTCCCACCACCTGCGCTAGTTTGATCTATGAGGCAACTTCCTATTGTGTCTGTTTTTGCCATTCTTAGGGCCTTAGACATACTCTCTTCTATATAGCTAATCTGGTTTAAAATCTGCTCTTCTGACAAAACTCTTTTCTGGTGCTGGACAATAGAGATAAAAATAGCAAGGGCTGCCCCGATAATAAATAAAAATATAGCCATAACCACAATAAGTTCTATTAGAGTAAACCCCGTTAGAAGTCTATATTTTTCATTTTTTACAAATTTATGTTCCATAAAATTTTTGACGTTTAAATCCAGTTGCAGTGAAGAAAAAATTTTATCTGAAGATTTTTTCAAAAACTTCTAACGGGGTAAATCCTTTTTATGCCTTCATTAATTTAAAATTTAAAATTTTCGTTGGCTAATACCAGTTGTACAGCATTTCTTCAGCTGTAACGCAATTAGAGGGATCACATTTAGACGAGTCAGCTGGGTCTGCGCTTCCGGCCATAATTGTATCGTTTAAAATGGTCGCCTTTCTATCCCAAGAAGTTTCCACAATAACTTTTAAAATATGGTCTGAATTGCCACCAACGTCTGCAAGGGGCGTAATTATAATCTTTCTTTTAAATTTTGTTTTTGTGCCAGTCTGAGTGTAATCATAAAACCCATTTATGTCGTTTATATACAAATAGTCTGCGGCTGTTCCAGTCCATGGCGACATCACAGATGTTTTAATGCCAGTTGTATAATCTGCCTTGCAACCTTGATCGCAATTAAGAAATTCGTCAACTCCAAGCCCGTCAACCCACGTATAACCGGAGTCTGGATTAGCATCCATATTTAACCAATTCGTATCCCTTATATTTCTAACTATTTCTATGCCTTCCTGCGCCAAATAGGTTGCTGTGAGGCGGTCTGCTAAATCCGAGGTTAAAATAAGAACAATTGAAAAAGCGCTAAAAATTCCGACAATCGCAACAGACAAAATAAAAATGGCAATAATTATTTCTATTAGGGTAAACCCTTCTTTTTTTTGAGAATTAGAAAATTGCGACATTGGTTAAAAATTAAAATTCAAAAAATTAAAAATTTGTAATTATTGGACCTCTATCAGTCCGGAACTGTTTATTGAGACCGCCCTGGTAAAACCATCTGTATTCCTTAAAACGATCTTGACTCCGGGACCGGAATATGTATTGCTTTGCTCGGCTTGATTGTCTTCTATATTTATAGTCGGGTTTGGCGGCTTAAAGTTTATACTGGCACCATAGCCTATGCTGTTACTGTTGGAATTATCGACGAGTTTATCTATAGATAAACTTGGATTTTCGTCTTTCACATCAACAACTTCTATAACGCAGTCAGTTATGAGCGGGCTTGTAATTGGAACGCCTTGGTTTACTTGATCGCAACGAGGATATGACAGACCACCGCTGTATTTTTGATCGAAACTCCCACCACCATCCGGCACGTCGGCGTATATTACGTATTGATTTACTGGCGGAGTGTTAACATAAATACCATAACCCTCTACAGTTATCTTCTCCCCGTTTGCATCCTTTATTATAACTCCGGACAAACCCAGGTCCTGGGCTCGCCTTAAATCCTGCGCTAATTTATAAGTAACCCTTGAAAGCGCGGACTGCCTTAAAATTTTAGGGAAATCAGCAATTATAATCAAGGAAAAAAGAACAATAAAAAAAATCGCGATGCTAACTTCGATAAGGGTAATGCCTTTCTTTAGATTTTTAAAAGCAAGAGTCATTTTATAATTAAAGACACATACCACTTAATTATTTGAGAAGCCCAAAACATTGCCATAAAAGTTCCCAAAATTAGGAACGGGCCGAAGGGAATTTCGCTTTTAAGCTTCTTTCCTCTAAAAGCCATCAGTGTTATCCCTATTATAGCACCAAAAAAGAATGCTAAAAACAAAGCGACCAAAACATTGATAAGTCCCAACAAAAGCCCCATTAAAACAGCCAATTTTACATCTCCAAAACCCATCCACTTCCCCTTTGAAACTAAAAATATTGCCAGAAAAAATCCGGCCGCCACAATTACGGCGAAAAAATAACTTAACAGGTGGTTAAAAGTTAAAATCCCGAATGAAAAATCTAAAATACGCACAAGGCCCACAATTCCAATTGCCGGAAATAAAATTTTGTCAGGGATAATATAATGTTTTAAGTCGTAAACAAAAATAATTATCAAAACACAGGCAATATAAAAGGCAAAGGCAATATTTAGAATTTTTAAATTGGAAATTTGAAGGTTAAATATCAACAAAAATATCAGCGCAGTTAATAGCTCCACAAGCGGATACCGCCAAGATATTTTGCTTTTACAATAACGGCACTTCCCTTTTAAAAACAAAAAACTGAAAACAGGAAATAAATCCGGCCACGAAAGTTCGTGTTTGCAGTTGGGACAGAAAGAACGCCCCTTCAGGCTTTTTTCCTGCTCGGACCTATAAATAACGCAGTTCAAAAAACTGCCAATACAAGCCCCAAAAATGAAAACAAAAATCCCGATTAAATAAGTAGTAAACATATTATTTAATTTTACCACTTTTCCCACCAATAAAAAAGCACTGACGTATATGTAGAAAAATAGTCGCGTTTTTTGCTGGAGCAAAATTTCTCACCATTTTTCATTCCAATTTAAAAAACTTTCTTAATTGTTCTCCGTTGTCAATAAATTCCAGTAATGCAAAACGGACATATTTTTCCAATTTAAATAATTTAATGAAATCGTTTACTTCCCTTTCGCAGTCATACGGGTATAAAAACAAACTTTCTTGAAGCTCGTAAAATCCTGCCATGCGCGCCCTATATCTTAAAGCATTTCTTCCTTTTTTATATTCATCGGGGATATCAAAAGCTATCATGCGCCATTTTCCGTCCCAATTTTCTTTACGATTACATAATTTTTTAAATCTTATATTAAGCGCTCTCAATTTTCCTTTATCGGTTAAGGAAATTACAACAGACCCGTCATAGTTTTTTTTCTTCTCAATAAATCTTTGTTTTTTCAGCTCTGTTATGCTGTCTTTGAAATCCTTTTTATTTGGTTTTATCAAGTCCCTAAAATCTTTCCCCGAAATACCAAACATTTTTTGGGCCCTATAAGAAAAGCCGAAATCAACGCAGCCGGCTAAGTGTAGCAATATTTTTTCTGATAATTTCTGTTTTTCCGGATTTTTATATTTTTTATAGTCCATATTTTAATCATACCACTCCTGCCATAGATTAAAATAGTGATAAATTTTGCTCCAGCAAAATTTCTTACTATTTTTGAAAGAAAAAGAAAAGAGATAAAACAACAAAAACAGAGCCCGATAAAAAGCTCTGTTTTTGTTGTGGTCAGACCTATGTCTGACCCCGTGTTCTACCTGTTTTCATACCCAGATAATAAATTATGTAGCGGTACAAGCGTTCGCGGCGCAGGTTCCCCAAGCATGATAACCCGTGCTATCAACACACCATTTTAAGTGAGTTGAAGTGGAATCAACTGCTGTTGGCGTAACGGCACCAGCACACCAGTCAGAAGTAGTGGTAGATCCGATGCATGAAGTAGCTGCACTAGAGAATATATTTGCATTTGCTGTCACTATCGGACCTTTCGCCGATGTACATGCACTAGCTCCATATGGTGTTGCTGAGTTAGCTGTATCCGCAAGATAAACGGCCATATTTGTTTCTAATGTGCTCAAGTTAGCTTGTATTGAGGACGTTTTGGCTTTGTTAATGTATTGAGTAACGTTTACCAACACGATTGCTGCCAAGACTGCGATAATAGCGATAACTACGATTAATTCAATAATTGTAAAACCTTTTGATTTATTCATTTTTATTTCCCGGTCAAATAAATTTCTTTGAAATTTAATTTTGCGAAGCAAAATTATTTGACTGGGTGAATTTTTTATTTTTTTAATTTTTATCTCCGCATCATATTTTTCTGTGCGGAGTTGATTTTCATTTTTGAGATTCGACCTTTATAATATATACTTTACTATATTTTACAAAATTAAAGATAACGATGCAATAACAAGGTGTGGATAACTCCAGCCTGAAGGCTGGAACTCGAAATTTAAAATTTGAAATTACGACGAACAATTCGTTATGTTATCGTCTGGGCAAATAGTTGCCATATTGCTAGAACAGGAATTGTTGCATATTTCTTTTTTCACTCCCCTGCTGTCAACGCAATAAGCATTATTAGGATTTGTTAATTCTCTGGCACAAGCAGCCCAAGAATTTCCATCATCAGCCACATAGCAACAAACGCCCGCACGATTATCTTCAGAATAACAACCAGCGTTCGAATTTTGGGGCATTTGCGAAACAGCATAACTGACAACATTGGAACCGCAAAAGCCATCGTAGCTATTTCCCACATTATAAAAAACTTCTCCGGCAGGAATTAAAATAGCCAAATTACCGATAATGCTGGAGTCTTTACCCCTGTTTATATATTGTCCGACGGCAAACATAATAATTCCGGACAGTATGGCAATTATCACAATAACAACAATTAATTCTATTAAAGTAAATCCTGTTTTGTCTTTGTTAAAATTCATTTTAAAATTTTTATTTTTATATTGTTCCCAGTGTTCCGTATAATGGGCTGAGAACAGAAACCGCCAGAAAAGCCACCACTATTCCCAGAAAAATTATTAATATAGGCTCTAAAAGCGCTGTAAATGTTGCTACCGCCATTTTTATCTCCTTATTATAAAAAGTAACTATTTCCATTAAATTTTTATCTAAAGTTCCTGTATCCTCGCCTACCTGTATCATCTGCACCACAAACGGCGGAGCGTAATCAGGATATTTTACGAACACAGAACTTATCTTTTCTCCTTCAGAAACCCTTTCTTCTGTTTCGGCTAAAATCTTTTTGTAAACAGAATTCCCAACGGTATCTCTGGTGATTTCTAATGCCTTATTTATTGAAAGGCCGGCGCCTATTAAAGTAGAAATATTTTCAGCGAACCTGACAAGAAAAATCTTTTTTAAAAAGCCGCCAAAAAACGGCACTTTTAAAGACAGCTGGTCATACTTAACCTTTCCCGGCTTGGTTGTGAAGTAATAAATTATAAACATAACTAAAAAAATAAATCCAACCAGTAAAATCCACCCATAACTTGCCAAAAAACTATAAAAACCAATCATCATCTGGGTGAATACGGGGGGTTTTGAGGTTGTTTCTTTCAATAGATCAATAAGCCGAGGCATAACAAAAAATATAATTATAGGAATTATTGTAAATAAAACCACTATAACAAAGGCCGGATAAATCAGGGCTCCTTTTAATTGGGCCGCTATGTCGTGCTCCCTCTCTAGGTGGTCTGAGAGATATAAAAGAGATTCGGAAATTTTTCCGGACGCTTCGCCCGTTTTTATCAAACTTACATAAAAAATATTAAAAACCTCGGGAAATGCGCTGAATGCGCCGGACAAAGGATTCCCCTCTTCAACCAATTGAGAGCATTTTAAAATCTTCTCTTTAAAGCTGGGATTTTTAGTTTGGACCGCCAAACTTTTTAAACTTTGGGTAACAGGAACGCGCGACTGCAACATAACAGACAGCTGCCTGGAAAATATCGCCAAATCTTTTTTAGAAACCTTGTTTAAAAAACTGATGCTTTCTGCGCGAAAAATCAAAGGAGTCTGCTCCTTTATAGATGTAACAAAAATATTATACTTTTGCAGGAGGAGGGCGGCTGATTCTTTGGACGAAGCTTCAACCGTACCTGTTTCCATTTTGCCCTCCTTGCTCCTGGCTTGATATATATACTTCATTATCAGTTTATCTTAATAGATTTCTTATCTCGGAAGGATCTAATGCATAATCAACTGCGTTCTTCAGAGATATTTCTTTTTTCCTTACTAAGTCAACCATAGCCCTGCTTAAAGAAATCATACCATCTTTCGCAGAAGTCTCTATTACAGCGGGAATTTCGTGTATCTTATTCTCTCTTATCAGGTTAGCAACAGCATTATTACAAATCATCACCTCGCAGACGGGTATAAACCCTCCTTTTATTCTGGGAATCAATCTTTGGGAAATTATGCCCAGAAGCGAGCTTGATAATTGAAACCTTATCTGGCTTTGCTGTTCCGCCGAAAAAACATCTACTATTCTATGGATTGTCTGAGCAGCCGAATTGGTGTGCAATGTTGCAAAAACTAAATGCCCGGTTTCGGCGGCGGTAATTGTTGTAGAAATTGTTTCCAGATCCCTCATCTCTCCCACCATAATTACGTCCGGATTTTGGCGGAGGCTAGACCTTAAAGCATTATTAAAATTTAAAGTATCTATTGCAACTTCTCTTTGGTCGATGATCGCCCTATCAATGGGATAGGTATATTCTATTGGGTCTTCTATGGTTATTACATGGACAGACCTGGTGTGGTTTATTTCATCTATCATAGCGGCCAACGAAGTGGATTTTCCTTGGCTAGTAGCTCCAGTTACTAACACTAAACCCTGAGTACGCCCCGTAAAATCATGCAAAATCGGAGGAAGATTTAATTCTTCTATTGTCCTTATTTTTGAAGGTATAAAACGCAAAGCCAAACTTACAGAACCTCTTTGATAAAAAGCATTTACCCTAAATCTGCCCTTACCCTCATAGTCATAAGAAAAATCAACTTCTTTTTCTTCTAAAAATTTTTTGTGCTGCAACTCCGACATTATTGATAGAGCTATACCCTCTGAATCTTTTGGTAAAATTATTTTCTCCTGGGCCAAAGGAACTAACTGGCCGGTGATTCTTATATTGGGCGCATGCCCGACGCTTATATCCAAATCCGAAGCCTCTTCTTCAACAACCACACCTAAAAGTTTTTTGATATAGAGTAAATAATCCATGTAATATATTGTGTATTAATTTAGTATTCTTTTTATTTCGGCCACTATTTCCTCAGAAGTATTTTCAGCTTTAGAAAAATATTTAATAACTCCCAGTTCTGTATTTTCATCAATATTCCCTTCTTGAAAAAAATTCGAAAGCATAACCACCTTTAATTCTTTAATGCCCGCATCTTCCCTTAATCTCTTTAAAATAGAAAAACCTTCGGTTTTTGGCAGGTCAGAATCTAAAATCAATAAATCAGGACTAATGTCTTTTATTCTATCAATAACAATTTCTCCATCTCTCGCTATGCTTGTGCTATAGCCAGATTTTCTAAGCTGATTAGCGTATATGCTTATCAAGAAGGTGTCATTTTCTGCCAATAAAATCTTTTTCATATAATAATCCTAATCTGCGAATTTATCCTAATGCTCCGAATACGACGACGTTAATTTGTGGCATTCGGATTTAATTAGTATCATTCGGATTATATTACTCTCTTTCTTCCGCAGCCCTAGCCACTTCTTCGATGGTGGTCTGCCCCCTTAAAACTTTTATTATACCCTCTTGTTCCATTGTAAGCATTCCTTGTTTTTGGGCCACTTTAAAAATCAAACTCTCTAAAGGATTTTTTTGTATCAGTTCGGCTAACTCGTCTGACATAGACAAAACTTCAAAAAGCCCTGCCCGGCCTGAATAGCCCGTAAATCCGCACGCTTCGCACCCCTTTGCCGCATAGATTAAAAGAGGTTCTTCTACTTTTATTTTATTTCTGGCAAAAGCAGGCATGCTCCGAACTCTTTCTAAAATGTAATTTTTTATTTTTTCTACGGGCCTTACTTTTATTTTGCAATGGGGACACAGGGTTCTAATCAACCTCTGTGATATAACAACTCTTAAAGTAGACGGGATTAAAAAAGACCTTACGCCCATATCTATCAGTCTGGGGATAACGCCCACAGAAGAATTAGTGTGCAAGGTAGACAGCACAATATGTCCGGTTAAAGCGGCGTTAACAACCAAGTTGGCTGTCTCTTCGTCTCTGATTTCTCCAATCATAATAATGTTCGGGTCCTGCCTTAAAATCTGCCTCAGTCCGCGGGCAAATGTATAGCCGATTTCCGGTTTTACCTGAGACTGGTTGACTCCGGCAATAGAATATTCTATCGGGTCTTCAACTGTAACAATATTAACCGTATCTTGGTTTAAAATGCGCAAAATTGCGTATTGGCTTGTTGTTTTTCCGGAGCCGGTTGGGCCTGTAAACAAAATCATACCGTATGGTTTTTTTATGGCCTCTTTTACGATTTCCAAATTTCTTCCCTCTAATCCCAGCTCTTCAAAAGATCTTAATCCTGTAGATGGATCTAAAACCCTGATTTCAACTTTTTCTCCGTAAAGAGTAGGAAAAGTGGAGACCCTAAAATCAACATCCGCATTATTAATTTTTTCAGAAAACCTGCCGTCTTGGGGAACCCTATTCTCGTCTATTTTTAAACCTGAAAGAATTTTTATCCTGGCGACAATTGCCGGATGCACCTTCAGGGGCAAAAATAAACTCGGGTGCAAAATTCCGTTTAGACGGAATCTAATTACTAATTTTTCTCTCCCAGGTTCTATGTGAATGTCGGAAGCATGACCTTCGATGGCATGACGCAATATAACCAAAACCATCTTAATAATCGGAGCCTCTTCTGCAATTGCCTCAACTGATAACTTTTTTTGTGGCGCAACTGAGATCCCTCCTTTTTCTTCGCTGAATTCTTCTAGGGCCTCTTTTGTTTCAGCAGATATATTTTTGCGCTGCTTTAAAAGGCCAGCTAAATCACTGGGAGTTATTAAGTAAACTTGATAAGTGAAATTTTCCTGATTAGCTAAAAATCTTAAAGCATTCTGGGCTGATATATCCTCTGGATAAACCATTCCGATTTGCACAAACTTTTCGTTTCGGGCTATCGCGGCCATTTTATAATTGGCAGACGCTTCTTCCGGTATCAGCTCTAAAACATCCACCGGAATCTCGTCCGCTTTAACCTTTTTTAAAGGTACGCTAAAAATCTCGCTTTTTAGATTAAAAAGAAGATCCTCTGAAACAATATTCTTGCCCAAAATAAGTTCTTCCTCCGTTTTACCGGTTTTTTCTATTTCCTTTTTTAGCTCGTCTAGCCTCTTTTCAGACAGGAACCCTTGCGCATATAATTCTTGTAGCAGCTTCATGGTTTTTTATTTTGTTGCTGTTAAACTTTTATTTTTGCGCGGTAGTTTGCGCAGTGGCCGCTTGATAATACGGGACGAAAGGATTATCTCTGCCGATCTCCGCTTCCTTTATCTCAGAGACGCTAAGACCCGTGCTTTCTAAAAATTCTCGAGCCTTATCAATAGAAACAGCTGATATAAAACCTGTCTTTTGTTGATTATCTTTTGTAGCAGCCTTATAGCTATACTGTATTTCCATTTCGGTAAACGCTAAAAGACTTTTAAACTGGTCCGAATCAAAAATCTTCATATTAATGCTAACTTTGGGCTTATTAAAAACCAGCCCAGTTGAAACATTTTTTGGTTTGGATAGAAAAACTCCCAAGGAAACGACAATCAAAAATAGCAAAAACATCACTGTAATTCCTATAAAGAACGTTTTTTGCCTCTGCTTTGGTGATATAAATACTACTGCCATGTTATTACTAAATTACTAATTTTTACTGATATACTAATACGAACTGTCCTGTTTAAAATAATTAGATTTGTAATGATTGGTAGCCGAAACCGAAATTAGTAAATTAATATCGCGGTTTCGGCTAATATGTATGCGTTTTTATTTGCAAGTTAAAATTATATATCTGCTGGGTCTGAAATTGAGCCTGGGAAGATTCGGGTACGGTTACAGTTAAAGAACTGGCCGGGGGAACAGCCGTAGAATTAACTGAAGAGCCAAATGATATATTTGTAACTTCAAATATGCGCGATGATTTTTCTAAAGAAATTATAAAATTTCCCAGGGATGCGTAATCTCCCAACACGTCAATAGAAAAAATAATATCTTTAATGCTGTTGTCTTTGTTTTGAGCGTTATTCGCAGAAGATTTAGACAAGAACAAATCCTTTACCATCATGCCGTTTCCTTTGGCGGTTTGCTGTAGAAAGTATATTGTTCTGCCGAGATCAGGATCTTTGGGCAAGGCGTCGTCAATCTTTTTAATATCGTCTGCATGGCTTTGCAAGTCATAATAACTTTGGGCTATCGCCGCATAATAATCGAACTCTGCGTTAAACTCCGCCCTTTTTTGGCCAAGTTCAGTTTGTAGTTTGCCAAACATCTTATATTCCGGCATCACTAAAAAGAATACCAACAACAAGATGATAAAAAGAATTATGGCTGTGGCGATGGGTCGGTCAATTTGCATTAATTAAATTTACTCTGGTTAAATTACTATTAAAAATTATGTTTTGAGACTTTCATTTTTTTCCAAACGAATATAAGTATTATTGCAGTTACCACCACAACAACGCCGGCTATCGCAAGAATAATTAATAAGCTGTTTCCGGACTGGCTGGTTTTTTTGCTAGGCGCCGGTGGGGGGCTAATAACAACTTTTACTTCATAGCTCTGAACCGAGCTGTCCTGGGCGGTCACTATATAGATAACTGGGTTTTCAAAATCCTGTGAAACATTGGAAGCCGGAAACACCGTAGCCTCGGGAGATATAACTATCGATGGAGCCAAATTTTTAACGTCCGTGCTATAAGGAACGTTCAATGTTATAGTATAATTCGCTTGGTCTACTAATCCTATAACTTCCGGATTTAAAAGCAGATGGAAAGAAGTTATTAATTTCTCGCTGCTTTTTGCCTGAGCCTGATCTTGAGGATTTTGTTGCGGAATAATAGCCGGCTGGTCTTCTAAAACGGCTGTGTCTTCGGGAGCAGCTGTATTTTCCGGAACAGTCTGTCCTTCTGGAGTTTGCCCTTGTTGCGCTGATGATTGATCCGGTAATGTAGTTGGCTCTAAAACTTGTGGGACAGAAATATAGCTAAATATGTCTTGGCTCAACACAAGATTTATACTAAACTGGGTTCTTGCCGAATCTCCCAATGAAGAGTTCAGGGAAGCTATGTTTGTAACATATTTATTTTTTTCAAAAACCGCAACCTGCCTGCTAAAAGCGTCCATACTGTCGGCTTCTCCGGATAACTGCACTCCCGCATTTTTTTCGTCTAAACTGAACTGCTTAAACCAAATACTCGGCATAGTCTGCGTTTGCATAAAAGCAAACACATTTGAAGCAAATTCGTGGTTATTCAACAGGTTAGTAAAATCTTTAATTTTCCCCTGATAATCAACAACTGTTTTCTCCTCTTCCTTTTGCTGGTCAGTGCCGACTGTCTGCAGGGCCGCGGTTTCTTTTTTTATATCTTCTCTTTGAAAACCATTCTTAAGCAAAAAAACAAGATAACAAAATATAGTGGCTACTAATAACGAGACGACAAAATAGAAGATGACGTCCATCCACCAAAATCTCTTTGTTCTCATTTGAAAAATCGCGTTAAAATTCATCTGCTATTTTATCAATTTTATTATTATATTATACACCAAATCACGCACCACACATCACGTTTCCAGACCACCTAACGCCACGCCCGTTGCTACTGAAAAGGTTGGCGCCAACTTTTCAAGGGTTTCCCCTAAAATGGGCGGATATAAAAGTTCGGAAAAACAATTAGAAATTTCCACTCTCTTTTTTAAAACCTCTGTAAAATATTCCTTAAGCCCGGGCAAAGCTGAGGTGCCTCCGGTCAGATAAATTACCTCCACCTCCTTGCCTTCCTGTATATAATAATCAGACAATATCTTTTTTACCTCCACTATCAATGGGTCGACAAGCAGATACAGCGTCTTAGAAATTTCTTCTTTCGAAGAGGTCAGTCCTTCTTTATTTTTTAATTCCTCCGCCTCTGCGTGCCCCAAACCCAAAGCGGAAGAAATACTGTATGTCAGTTGGCTACCGGCAAAATCAAAGCTATAACTTTTTTTCAAACTTTTTTTATCTACTATATTAATGGTTGTACTTTGAACGCCTATGTCCACCAGGCAAGCGCAGGCATTATCTCCTTTAACAAGGGACCTTGCCAGCCCGAGCGCCTCGGCCTCCACCGCATAAAGTTCGAGGCCGGCCAATTGGGCAACTTTTTGATAGTCTTCTATGGTTTGGTTTGGGATGGCCACTAAAAATATTTTAAGAGCTGATTGTTTATCTCCCGGCGTCCCGCTTATTAATTTCCAATCCAGCGTTGTTTCTGTTATTGGCAGCGGAATATACTGCGGAGCATTATAATAAACCGCGCTTTTCAGCTCGCCTACGCTCATCGGAGGCAATTCAAAAGATGTGCAAAATGTTGAAAAATCAGGAATTGAAAATATAACCGCTTTGGTTCTTATTCTTGCTTCATCTAAAATGGCTCTTATGGCTCGGGAAACAAAATAATTAGAAAGCAAATAGCTGCCTCTTTCAACGCTCCTAAATGGTTCCTTATAAAGAGAGGTTGACTTAATTTCTCCATAATTTTCCAGTGTTTTTCCCTGCCCCCATCTTGATAATTCAACAACTTTTATACCGGCCGTACCAACATCAATCCCAACCATTTTTTTAGGAAAAAACATCTTCAAAGGATTGGAGAAAATATTCAATTTATCTATATTAAAATTCGAAAGGAAATTTGCAGCCATAATTGTTTTTATTATACAATTAAATCAATAAAACAACACTGTGGATAAGTTTAAAGAATTGTCTCTAGATTTATTGTTCCCAAAATTCTGCTTGGGGTGCAAAAAAGAGGGCACATATTTATGCGACGACTGCCGGACGCTTTTAGATATTTCAGAATTTAGCTACTGTCTTTGCGACCAAAAGCCTCAACGCCTTCCGCCAGCACAACTTACCGGGAAGTGTTCTCGTTGTAACGATAAAAAACTCTCCGGACTTTATTTCGCGCTCCCCTACAAAGACCCTTCGGCGGGCTCAGGGCAAAAAACCAGTCTCACCAGAAAACTGATCCATCAGTTCAAATACAAGCCGTACTTAAAAGATTTAGCAAAAACTCTGGCAAGCATTTTAATCGAACATTTTGTGCTTTCAGGAAAAAACACCAACGAAATTTGGGAAAACTCGGTTTTAGTTCCAATCCCTTTAGATAAGAAAAAATTAAAAGAGCGCGGCTATAACCAGTCCGAGGAACTGGCAAAAGAATTATCAAAAATTCTGCAGGTTTCTGTAATTTCCGATTGTCTGATAAAAGTAAAACACACAAACCCGCAAATGGAATTAAAAAAAGAAGAAAGAGAAAAAAACCTAGAAAATGCTTTTCAAATAAAAAATCCCGCCGATTTAGCAGGAAAAAAAATATTTTTAGTTGACGACGTCTACACAACCGGTTCAACCATGAACGAATGCGCAAAAACCTTGAAATTAGCAGGTGCTAAAAACGTATGGGGGATTGTTATTGCAAGAGAAGAATAAAGTTTGGCTTTGTCCTCCGAAGCTTTAGCGAAGGAGGAGGAATTTGCATCGCCCGCGAGGAATAAAAATAAAGAATTAATCAACCGGTATAAATTGCGCAAACACAGCCATTGTGATACCCAGGCCCAATTTTTTGACCAGTAGAATCAACACAATACCTATAACCAGTTACATTATAATAAAAATACGCCCACCATTGTTCTCCAGAACAAGTCGTCGGATCAGTGAAGCCATCATGACACTCAAAAAAGAAATTACCCTGTTTTATCGCCTCTACGGCCGTATTAATTTTAGATCCATAGTTTGGGTGGCCACAAAAACTATACCCAGAACTAATGTCGCTAAATGATGAATAGTTGCTTCGCCATTGAGCCGAAAGCGTTATCAACTGATTTGCATCTACTTTTGCTGTAGCCACCTGCGAATCACGTATATACTTTGTTACGCTGCCCGTTACAATTGCGGCTAAGATTGCAATAATTGCAACAACCACGATTAATTCAATAATTGTAAACCCTTCGGCTCTGCTCGGGGCAGGCCTTCTTTTGTTTTTTACTTTCTTATTTTCCATAAATTGTTAAAGGATTTGAAAAACCACGAAGCAAGTAAAATTTTTGAACTCAAAAAATTTTGACAAAAACTTCTAACGAGGTAAAACCTTTTTTAAATTTTTACAATTTATTTATGTTGCTTACACTAACTATGAATATTTTTTTATTATACCACAGATAAAAAAACTCGGGAAGCAAGCGCAACCCGAGCATAATTTTGTTTATCCGAGAACGGACCCCTTTTCCTTTACCACTCGATAAAAATTCATGCCATAGTTTAAAAAAGAATATAGTGTAACCGCTACGGCCAACGAAACAATCGCCAGCTGGATATATTCAAGCTCGTCGCTATGGCCGAAAAAATGGTGAGTAAGGATTAGGGATATTTGGGCCACGCCCTGAAAAACTGCTTTTACTTTTCCGCTCATTTTTGCCGAAAGATCAGTCTTGTGACTGGCCAGACAAATTCTGATATTGGCGACAGCGATGTCTCTCACAAAAAACAAAATCACAAAAATCAGAGACACCCACCCGATTGCCAAAAAAGTCAACCAGATAACCATGTGGAAAATGGAATCGCACATCGGGTCGAATATCTTTCCCAAACTGGAAATCTGACAGGTTCTTCTGGCAATGAATCCGTCAAGCCAATCTGTGAATTCTCCAAGACCCCAAGTCAGGGCCGCCGAGATATAATAACCGCGCATCAGAAAAAAGCAAACCAGCGGAGTACAGATGAAAAGTCGCAAGCTTGTGACAAGATTTGGATTAATCCGCTTCATCTCTTATTTCCTTAATCAAGATGTGATGAATGTAAAAGGGCCAAAAAACTTATTGTGTTTGAATGTTAAAACAATTTATATATTTAGTCAATAAAAAATAATAAAAAAAGTTCGGCGCAACGTTGTGCCGAACCTATATCGAGATTCGTCCCATGCGGGACGATTTGTGTAAATAACCCAGGACAACCTAGGAAAGGAAGGACAGAAACCGGTTCGTCCTGGGTAAGCCAGGCAGTCTCGCTCGCTCTTGGCGGACGCAGGTGGAGGGAAACCTGCGCCATTGCCAGGCGGAATACCCAGCTTTTAATTTATTTTTATACCCTATCAAATAAGATGTCAACTCTTCACCCAAATTTTTGTGAAAACTTGGATGAAGAGTCAATGGTTTTTTAATTTTCTATATTTTTAAAAATGTCGCGCCTTCGCGGACCGAATGCGGAGGAGGTGTCCTGCTCTATATATTTTCTAATTGAGCTGGGGACGAGCACGATCCACGCTCGTTACGTTTTCTTTTTCTTAAAAAACATACCCGACTTTATCTAGTTTGCGGAGGAGGTGAGACTCGAGAGTTTCCCGAAGGCATTGCTCCCTCGCCTGCGGGCTCGGGACAATTCAGGGATGAGTTCTCGCCATGACCTCCATCCCGAATTGAAAATTGCAACGCAAAAATGCGTTTCAATTTTCAAGCGGAGGAGGTGAGACTCGAACTCACGAATCCCGTAAGGGATTACGGTTTTCAAGACCGTTGCAATAGCCGCTATGCGACTCCTCCAATGTATATTTTATATCACAAAATATCTTGAAAATCAATTGACTTAGGTGGTTTTAAAAGTTAGAATAAAAACCACGGAGAGGTCGCATAATGGTTATTGCAAGAGTTTGCTAAACTCTGACCCTTTATCGGGTCTTGTGGGTTCGAGTCCCACCCTCTCCGCCAACATTCCCAACAAGCATATTTGGGCGGTTCAGGAGGGCTTCAAAGCCCTCTTTTGCCTTGTAACTTTGCAACTTTCTGTTGTAAATGACAAGTTCAGAAAACACATTTGAGGCAAGTTCCTGCTTTTCCGAATCAAGCGCATGTTTGTAGTATGAATACGCGTTCTTTACCAGTTCGGAAAACGAAATCACATAATCCAATATTGCTTCCGCAGACTCGGCTTGGGCCCGTATTTTTATATCGATCTCGGAGAGCTTTGAGCTGATCCTGTTTTCCTCAGCCCTAATGGCATCTACGTCCATTGTGTTCGTTCGCAGTAGCGTCAGCTTGTTCGTTGTAAGATAATCCATATCGGCAAGCCATTTTTTCTGCTGAACGTGCAGGTCATCAAGTTCCTTGTTTCTGTTTACAGCAATTATGCCCAGCTCAGCTTTTGCTTCAACTTCGATTTCCTTTAATTCCTCGTCGGTAAAATACATTTTTGAGAACAGATCCAAAACTGCCTCATCAATATCGCTTTCCCGGATATTTTTATTCAGGTTCGGACATCCGGGCTTGCACTTGGTTAAATAATAGATGATTCCTTTTTGCTCGTATGGGCAGTATCCGCGTCCGCACGTGCAGTGAATCAGTTTTCGATAAGTGTAAAATGGCTTGTCGATGTAATACACACCCACTCTGCGTTCTTTTAACAGGTTCTGAACTTTGTTGTATAGTGCCACGTCGATTAGTGGCTGGTGGACTTTGCTGGTCATGTATCCATATTCTGTTTTTACTTTACCTATGTAAAACGGATTGTGCAGAATATGCTCAACTACTTTGCGATCAACGACACGGGTGCTCTTTGAAATTTTATCGGGCGAGATGTTGTTTGAAATCTCCTCTTTGGTTCTTTTCCTTCTCACCGGCTTTGTGGTAAGCCCTTGTTTTGCGGCCCATTTGCCGAGCTGGGCAAAACTCCAGTCGCCGGTTGAATAAAGCTCGAAAACTCTTTTGACAATCGGCGCTCGTTCCGGGTCCAACGGCTTGTTGTCTGACCCCTTATCAAGATAACCGATAGGAGTGAAATACAGACACCTGCCTTCGAGCTGGAGTTTATGTTGGGCGTTTTTCACTTTTTCACTTATCACGCGCGAGTAGTGCGCGGCAAACATCCCGTCGATATCCATGTGCAGTTCTCCTGAGCTTGTTTTGTCGTATGTTGCCTCGCTGAATCTGATATCACATCCAAGAGAAATAAGTTTTTTAATAATCACATCATCTTGCTTGTTTCTGCTCGATCTGTCCCAGCATAGAAATATACAGCCTTTGATTTCCTTGTCTTTAAGCATTTGGGCCAGCCGCAAGAACTTAGGCCTCAAAATATTGTACTGCACTGAGCCACCTTTATTGATAACAAAATCCTGGTCCTCTTTGAACCCGGAGTGGCTTTCGTTGACGATGCCAGCCTCGCAAAAGCCCGGAACAGTCAAACCTTCCGCTATCGGAAGGTTGTTTCTTTTTGCAAATTCTATGTTTCTTATCAACTGGTAAGACAGCGAATTTTTCTGGTTATCAGCATCGTCCGTGCTCTTGCGGTTGTATATCAAATATTGGCTGGCAAACGGCGTATTTTTCATAATAACTTAGGTTAATTTATGTGAGGACACATTACCGCTTTTCTGGGATTTATCCAGAGCGACCTTTGGTTTTTCGATCTTGCCGTCTTTTATAACGTAACCTTCGCTGATAAGCCGGATGTGGATTCTTTTTAGCACGTCCTGAAAACGAGAGATGTTTTTAATTCCCTCATCGGTGAAAATTCTTTTTTCAGATGTTGTATTTTCATTAGGTTTCAACTTTTTACGAGGACTCTATCATCCCTTTGTATCTCCTTTTTCTGTACTCAAGGTTCAGGCATTTCCGGCACCCGACTTTGCTGTTTAAGGGATGGATAAACAGCACTCCGGCCCGGCTTTGGCAGAGAGGACACTTAAACCAAAACCTTGTGCCGCCGTAAC
>CAYOIH010000007.1:0-23573 GCA_964404005.1 uncultured Candidatus Saccharibacteria bacterium | reverse complement strand
TTTGCAACAAGCTCAAGACGCATCTAAGCAAGCAAAAGATTTAGCAAAACAGGCGCAAGAAGCAGTAAAACAGGCTAAAGACCAAGCTCAAAAACAGAATCAAGCTCCAGTCGAGCCACAGGCGCTAGACATTATTTCCTTACCTTCTACTCAAACCATTAATCTTGAATATAGCGCCGATCTTTCATTGGCTAATTTGCCATCAACAATTACTGCAACCTTATCCGATGGCTCAACAGAAGATATTACAGTAATTTGGGATGACGGGGTTCCGGCATACAACGCAAATGTTTCGGGAATTTATGCTTTTTCCGGTGCATTGGTATTGTCGGGCAACATTACTAACACAAATGACTTGAAAGCCAATATAAACGTAGTAGTTGCTGAACAGCCGGCTCCGGCTGAGCCGGAAGTTCCTGTGGAAAGTCCGGTAGACACAATAAGCAATGCGGTCCAAGAGACAGCGTCGAGTTTGCTTAATGGAGTAAGCAATTTTGTAAAATGGATATTCGGATCTGCTTCAAATCTATTCTCATCTATGCCGATTATTCAGGAAACGGGAGCTGGCATAGCGAAGTATGCGAAAGTGCTAATTCCTTATTCGGGGTTTAAATCATTAGCTGCCGGGCTTTTGTCTCCTATTAAAAATTTGTTTTCCCGATAAATTTTTTATTCAAAAATTGTTCTATTAAAGATGGCTAAAATAAAAAAGAAAAAGAAATTAAGAAAAAAAATAGGTTTATCCAAAGCCAAAAAAAGGGTTCGTGTTTTGCGCGTGAAAAGAGTAAAGAAAGAAGTCGTGGCTTCAGAAAATATTTTTGATTCCGAAGTCGGTAAAACAGACGCCCTATTTGTTGATAATCCAAAAACCGACGGACAGCTTGACCCACAAGCGGATTCAGAGATAAACGAAGCGTTGAAAGAATTTGAGGTTTTGCAGGAAGAACAAGTTAATGAGCCGGCGCAAACTGGCGCAAAAGAGGCGATAGATTTAAGCAATTTAACCGGCGCCGACGGCTTGAACACTCCGCCACAGCGTCCGAAAGAAGAAAATAAGCGTTTTTCCTGGAAAAAATTATTTCCCTTTTTTAAAAAATAATTATTATAAACCAAAAAACACCCTGAGCTTGTCGAAGGGTGTTTTTTAGTTTATTTGTCGGGGTATAGGGATTTGCCCGATGATGAACACCGGGCACCCAGTGTTTATCACTGGGTGAACATGTCGGGGAAGGGAGAATCGAACTCCCACCGTGCGCACCCCATGCGCATATCCTGCCGTTGGACCATTCCCCGAAAGCAGGATTATACTTTAGATGTTCTCTTTATGCACTTGGCGCAAGCCAATACTCGTTTTCCAGAACTCAACCTAAGCCATTGAAGATTTGGATATTTCCTTACTTTATTAGTCGGGTTGTATTTACCTCTTAACTTCACAAGAGTCACAGACATCCCTGATTTTTTCCCGCAAATTGAACAAATTTTTTCTGCCATAATAGTTTTATTAAAATATATAAAATTATAATATCACTTTCTTTCCTTTTTTGCAAGAATTTGTAATATAATGTAATATAACATAACATGTTCACAACAACGACTATTACAATTTTTTATCTTATCGTGCTAATTTTCTCTGTGATGATACACGAGCTGGCGCATGGATATGTGGCGTATTCTTTGGGAGACCCGACTGCAAAATATGCTGGAAGATTAACTTTAAATCCATTAAAGCACCTGGATCTTTTTGGTTCTATTATTTTGCCTCTTTTATTTTTATTTTTATCTCTTCTGCCAGGAGGCCAGCCCTTTATTTTCGGCTGGGCAAAACCCGTGCCAATAAATCCTTATAATTTTAAAGACCAAAAGTGGGGGACGCTTAAGGTTTCAATTGCCGGCCCCGCGTCAAATTTTTGTGTCGCGATTATATTCGGATTATTTATAAGATTTTTTAGTTTCCCTCAAATAGAGCCATTGATTGAATTGATGGGGGTTGTAGTATACTTAAATATTTTGTTGGGATTATTTAATTTAATACCGATACCGCCGTTGGACGGTTCGTGGATTCTTTTCAGATTTTTGCCCGGGGGACCCTCTGGGTCGGCCGAAAGGGTAAGAATATTTTTACAGCAGTACGGACTTTTTATATTAATATTCCTTCTTTTTTCCGGCGCGCTTTATTGGGTATATTTTATTATAAACTTGTTGTTTTATCTGCTCACGGGAGGTTCTTCCATGCCGTCATTTTAGAAAACCCGTTGACCCCGTTAGAAGTCTTGATAATTTTGTATAATTTTTAGCAGGTTAAAACTATAAACGATAAAAAACGCTGGGATAAGCAGGCAAAAATTATTTTTAGAAAATAATTTTTGCATAAGACTTCTAACGGGGTTGACATGGCGGAAACTATTTGCTAATATAACTATACATAATAAGCGCCAGGCGCTTTTAATTTTTATTCTATAAACGAAACGAAATGCCGACAATACACCAATTAATCAAGAAAAATAGAAAGTCTATAAAAAAATACAAAAAAACAGTTGCTCTGGATTTTGGTTTTAACGTTCTAAAAAACAGGCCGTCAAATTATCACTCTCCATTTAAAAGAGGAGTGTGCACTAAAGTTTTTACACAAACGCCCAAAAAACCAAACTCAGCCTTGAGAAAAGTTGCCAGGGTAAAATTATCAAACGGCATGGAAGTTACGGCTTACATTCCCGGAGAAGGACACAATTTACAGGAGCACTCGATAGTTTTAATAAGAGGAGGAAGGGTTAAAGACTTGCCGGGAGTAAGATATCATATTGTAAGGGGAATTTTGGATACAGCCGGAGTTGAAAATAGAAAACAAGAAAGAAGCAAATATGGAACTAAGCGAGCGAAATAAGGGAGCGTAGAGAACACTTACCCTGAGCTTGCCGAAGGGTAAAAACATAAAATTAAAGGAATATCCTTCGACCCCTTGTGGGTCTCAGGATGATTTTTCCACTAATCGTTCAAAAATCATGCGTAGAGCTTACAAAAAACATAAAATAGCGCCGGACGGAGTTTATAATGATGTGATGGTGGCCCAGTTTATAAACAAAGTAATGAAACAAGGCAAAAAAACAATTGCTCAGAAAATTGTTTATTCTGCTTTTGATATAATAAAAGAGAAGACTCAAAAAGAACCTTTGGAGATTTTTAAATTGGCTATTGAAAACGCTTCTCCGCTTTTGGAAGTTAAGCCAAAAAGAATTGGAGGAGCAACTTATCAGGTTCCTATGGAGGTTAGGGGAGAAAGAAAATTAGCCTTGGCAACAAAATGGATTTTAGACGGCGCAAGAAGTAAAAAAGGAAAACCAATGGCAGAAAAATTAGCAGAAGAATTGATTTTAGCTTCAAACAACGAAGGTAACGCAATGAAGAAAAAAGCCGATACCCACAGAATGGCAGAAGCCAACAAAGCCTTCGCCCACTTTGCCCGATAGCAATCCTAATTTACTAATTCATCCGAATGCTCCTAATATGGTAAAATTAATTGAAAAAGAATTATCATATAAAATAGTAGGAGTATTATTCAAGGTTCATAAAAATCTTGGACGATATTGTAGAGAGAAGCAATACGGAGATCTTTTTGCAAAACTCCTTGAAGAAGAGAATATAAAATTTGCAAGGGAGTGTCCTATACCTATAGCTGGCAGAAAATCAAATTTTGTAGACTTTTATATCGAAGACGGTGTTTTAGTAGATCTAAAAAGTAAGCCATTTGTAACAAAAGAAGATTACTACCAGATGCGTAGATATTTAGAAAGTATAAATAAAGAATTAGGTTTAATTGTAAATTTTCGTAATGTATATTTAAATCCTAAAAGAATTTTAAACACAAAAATGTACATATCTTAGTATTCGGAGCATTCGGATAGATTCGAAGATTAGGATTATATTTTATGCCGAGAGAACACGCATTAGACACATTAAGAAACATTGGAGTTATTGCTCATATTGACGCGGGAAAGACAACTTTCTCTGAGCGGCTTTTATTTTATACCGGGGTTTCGCATAAAATTGGAGAGGTTCACGAAGGAGATACTGTTATGGATTGGATGGTTCAGGAAAGGGAAAGGGGGATTACAATTACGTCAGCCGCTACAACTATGTATTGGAAAGACCATCAGATAAACCTGATTGATACTCCCGGGCATATTGATTTTACTGCCGAGGTTCAGAGGTCTTTAAGAGTTTTGGACGGAGCTGTTGTTGTTTTTGACGGAGTTGCCGGAGTTGAACCGCAATCAGAAACAGTTTGGAGGCAGGCAGATAAATACGAGGTGCCGAGAATTTGTTTTATAAATAAATTAGACAGAATGGGGGCTTCCTTTGAAAAAAGCTTCCAGTCGATTTTAAATAAATTAACTCCTAATGCGGTTGCCGTGAGTTTTCCGATGGGAGTTGAAGAAAAACTTGCAGGAGTGATTGATTTGATAAAAATGAAGGCCTTATACTTTGAGGGCGAGAAGGGGATCCAGGTTATTGAAAAAGATATTCCGGAAGAATGGAAAGTGGAAGCTGACGAGTGGCACCACAAAATGATTGAAAAGATTGCTGGAGAAGACAACGCGCTTACAGAAAAGTTTTTGGAGGGAAAAGAAATTACGGTTGACGAAATTAAAAAAGTTTTAAGAAAAGCGGTTTTGGATTATAAGTTAATACCTGTTTTTTGCGGCTCTGCTTTAAAAAATAAGGGAGTCCAGCCAATTTTGGACGCAGTTGTGGAATATTTCCCGTCTCCTCTGGATTTACCTCCGGAAAGGGGAACAGACCCAAAAACCGGAGCCATGATTGAAAGAAAGCCATCAGATGACGAACCGTTTTCGGCTTTGGTTTTTAAAATTGCTACAGACCCATTTGTGGGAACTTTGACTTTTTTCAGGATTTATTCCGGTAAATTGGAAAAAGGTTCTTATGTTTTAAATGCAAATACCGGAGAGCAGGAAAGAATTGCCAGGATTTTAAGAATGCACGCCGATGAAAGGCAAGAGTTGGATGTTTTGTATTCAGGAGAGATTGGGGCAACAGTTGGATTAAAAGGAACTAGCACGGGCCACACCTTGTGCGCCAAGGAAGCTCCTATTATTTTGGAAAAAATTGTATTTCCCGAGCCCGTTATCGGAATTAGAGTTGAGCCAAAGACAAAAGCCGACCAGGAAAAACTTATTATGTCTATCAGGAAGCTCACCGAAGAAGACCCAACTTTCAGAATTAAAGAAGACCAGGAAACCGGCGAAACAATTATTTCCGGTATGGGAGAACTGCATTTGGATATTATTGCAGACAGATTAAAAAGAGAGTTCCACGTTGAAGCAAATTACGGCAGACCCCAGGTAGCTTATAAAGAAACAATTAATATTGAAGCCGAAGGAGAAGAAAAATATGTTAGGCAGTCCGGAGGAAAAGGACAATATGGACACGTTTTGCTTAGAGTAAAACCAAAAGAGAGGGGATCGGGCTTCGAATTTATTGATGAAATTAAGGGAGGATCAATTCCAAAAGAATTTATTGCTCCGGTTGAAAAAGGCGTAAAAGAGGCTATGGATAAGGGGGTTGTTGCCGGATATCCGATGGTTGACGTTGAAGTTACTTTATATGACGGATCTTTCCACGAAGTTGATTCTTCGGAATTTGCCTTTAAAATTGCCGGTTCCATGGCTTTTCAAAAAGCTGCTAAATCAGCAAAGCCGGTTATTTTGGAGCCTGTTATGAAAATGGAGGTTGTTACTCCGGAAGACTTTTTTGGACAAGTTATTTCTGATTTGAGTTCCAGAAGAGGAAAAATTGAAGAAACTTCGGAAAGAGTTGGAATGAAAGTTATAGACGCAATGGTTCCATTGTCAGAAACATTTGGATACGCAACATCAATCAGGTCTTTAACCGAAGGCAGAGCAAGTTTTACAATGGAGTTTAGCAAATACGAACCGGTTCCAGGAAATATCGCGCAGGAGATTGTTGATGGAAAAAGGAAATAGTGTTAAAATTGTACTTGACTATTGTAAAAAAATATAATAAGATAAGTAGTATTATAAAATTAATAGAGTAAGGTATATCCTTCGCCTTCGGGCTCAGGATGAATTTTTCTCACTCTGTTTCGAAAAATTCAATGGCAACAGAAAAATTTGAGAGGTCCAAACCTCACGTAAACGTTGGTACTATTGGTCACGTTGATCATGGAAAAACCACATTGTCGGCCGCAATTATGAAAGTTTCAAAATTGCGAGGTTTTAAATGTTCTGACAAAAATGTAGACCAGATTGACGCCTCTCCTGAAGAGAAGGCAAGAGGAGTGACGATTTCTATTACACACCTGGAATTTGAAACAGCAAAAAGGCACTATGCTTTAATTGACTGCCCAGGACACGCTGACTATATTAAAAATATGATTACGGGAGCCGCTCAAATGGACGGTGGAATTTTATTGGTTTCTGCTCCTGACGGACCTATGCCTCAGACAAAAGAACATATTTTACTTGCCAGACAGGTTGGTTTGCCTTCATTGATTGTGTTTATGAACAAGTGCGATATGGTTGACGACCCCGAAATTTTAGACTTAGTTGAATCAGAAGTCCGCGAACTGTTAAAGAAAAACGGCTATCCGGGAGACGAAACTCCTATAATCAGAGGTTCTGCTACAAAAGCATTGGAGGCAACTTCAATTGACGATGCAGCGGTTAAGCCGATTATTGAATTATTGGACGCAGTTGATAATTATATTCCCGAGCCAAAAAGAGAATTAGATAAACCGTTTGCCATGGCCATTGAAGATGTGTTTTCGATTGAAGGAAGAGGAACGGTTGCAACAGGAAGAATAGAAAGGGGAATTGTACATCCAAACGACGAAGTTGAAATTATCGGTATTAAGCCGACACAGAAAACAGTAGTTGTCTCAGTTGAAATGTTCCAGAAGAGCTTAGATGAGGGAAGGGCCGGCGACAACGTTGGTATCTTATTGAGAGGCTTGAAAAAAGAGGACATTGAAAGAGGACAGGTTATTGCAAAACCGGGATCAATCACTCCTCATACAGAATTTGAGGGAGAAGTATATGTTTTGTCCAAAGATGAAGGAGGAAGGCATACGCCGTTTTTTTCCGGATACAAACCCCAGCTTTACATTAGAACATCTGATATAACGGGAGATGTGACTTTACCGGCAGGAACAGAAATGGTAATGCCGGGAGATACAGCCAATTTAACAATAAAATTGATTGTACCCGTTGCCTTGGAAGAAAAAAGTAAGTTCGCTATTAGAGAGGGCGGAAAAACAGTCGGAGCCGGAGTTGTAACAAAGATAATCAAATAGAGATGCCTGTTGCAAAAAAAACTTCACCCGCAAAAAAGAAGGTTGCAAAGAAAGACGACCAGACCGATGCCCCAAAAACTGCTCCGAAAGGCGCGCCTGAAGCCGGATTAAAGCTTCGTATAAAGTTGAAGGCGTACGACCATAAGATAATTGATAATTCAGCAAGACAGATAATTGATATTGCCACCAGGTATGGGGCAGAAGTTTTGGGTCCAGTGCCACTGCCTACAGAAATTCTTAAGTATACGGTAAACAGGTCGTCTTTCGTGCACAAGAACGCCAGAGAGCAGTTTGAAATGAGGGTCCACAAGAGAATTATTGATATCTTAAATCCCGGTCAGGATATTATAGAATCGTTAAGAGACTTAAACCTTCCGTCTGGCGTAGATATAACTATAAAGATTTAAAAGGAGGCGTTGACCCCGCACCACTTTCACAGTAAAATCAGACCCATATTTTCCAAACTTTTGCTTTAAAAAAAGAAAATTCTCTTTCGGTGTGTGCGGTGAAAGTGGTGCGGGGTTGACATTACAATAAAAATTTAGTAACATATTTAATTACGCGATTGTTAACTTCCCGAAGCTTGCTGAGGGCTTGCCCTGAGCTTGCCGAAGGGTAACAACATTGCTCCGAAGAGTCGGGCAAGCGCCCGATTTTTCATTAGCAAAATAGAAACATGAAATTTATATTAGGCCATAAATTAGGAATGTCCCAGATGTTTGATAAAGACGGCAAAGCGACGCCGGTTACTTTGATTGTGGCCGGTCCTTGTTATGTTTTACAGAAAAAAAACGTGGAGAAAGACGGATATGAAGCCTTGCAGGTTGGTTTTGAAAAAATAGAAAAGAAAAGCAAAATAGGAAAGTCCATGAAGGGCAAGGAATATAAGTTTATAAGAGAATATAGAATCCAGGGCGAAGACAGTCTTAACATTGGAGATGAAATAAATACCTCTAGTTTTCAAGAAGGGCAAATTGTAAAAGTTTCCGGAGTATCAAAAGGAAAAGGATTTCAGGGAGGCGTAAAAAGACATGGTTTTCACGGCAGAAATGCTACTCATGGCGTAAAGCACGAGGAAAGGCAAATTGGATCAACAGGTTGTAGATTTCCCCAGCACGTATCGAAAGGAAAAAAAATGCCCGGACGCATGGGATTTGAAAGGGTTACGGTCAAAAATTTGAAAATAATGAAAGTTGATAAAGAGAATAATTTGTTAGTAATTAAAGGTGCGGTTCCCGGAACAAAAAGGACGCTATTGGAAATCAAAGATTAACAGCAAAGAAATTAAAGGTTATGAAGTATCCAGTCTACAATCAAGAAGGAAAAGAATTAGACACGACAACCCTGCCAAAGGACATTTTTGATGTAAAGTTTAATGCCGACCTGGTACACCAGGTTGCAGTTTCTTTATCCGGCAACAAACGCCAAGTTTCCGCCCATACTAAAAACAGAAGCGAAGTAAGCGGAGGAGGAAGAAAGCCATGGAGGCAGAAAGGGACAGGAAGAGCGAGGCACGGATCAATTCGTTCGCCATTATGGAAAGGAGGAGGAGTCACATTTGGTCCTAGAAACGAAAGAGATTTTGAAAGGGAAATTCCGAAAAAAATGAGAAGAAAAGCCCTGTTTATGGTGTTGAGCCAAAAAGCAAAAGAGAAGGAGTTGATAATTTTAGATAAAATAGAATCGGAAAAAGGAAAAACAAAGGAAATGGCAAAGTCGCTGGGAAAGTTGCCCTGCAACAGCCAGAGCACATTAATTGCAGTCCCAGATTACGACAAGAAAATATTTTTATCTGCAAGAAATATAAAAAAGACATCGGTTGATGATGCAAGAAATTTGAACGTTTTAGAATTGCTGAATCATAAATACTTATTACTGACTAAAGACAGCATAAAAACCATAGAGAAAACATTTTCAAAATATAAATAATTGCATAATTTATATAATTTATCACTCGGTCGGAATGAAAATAAATTTTCATTCTTCCCTCACTCAAAATTATAGTATGGCTTTATTGGATTTTTTAAAAAGAAAAAAAGAGGTAGAGAGAATAAAGGAGAAAAAACCTGCGAAAGTTTCGGTTACGAAGAAGGAAGTAAAAGAAACAGAAAAAAAGCCGGTAAAATTTTCGGTTGAAAAACCGGCGCCTGACAAAAGCGTTTCAGGACCAAGGGACAACCATTTGACGGGCAAGGGGTTTTCATACGACGCCATAAAGAAACCCCACATATCTGAAAAGGCCAGCTATTTAGCGGAAAAAAACCAATACGTATTTGAGATTTCTCCCGATTATAATAAAAAAGAAATAAAAGATGCGGTTGAAGGGATTTACGGGGTAAATGTTTTATCTGTTAATATGATAAAGATTCCCGCAAAAAAGAGAAGGCTGGGAAAAACAGAAGGGTTTAGAAAAGCATATAAAAAGGCAACAGTTAAAATAAAAGATGGGCAAAAAATAGAAATACTCTAATGAAAGTTTATAAACCAACAACAGCAGCAAGAAGGGGAATGACAGGAATAGATTTTTCTCAGCTTACAAGAAAGGGGCCGGAGAAGAGCCTTTTAAAATACGTGAAAAGAAATGTTGGCAGAAGCAGCTCCGGAAGAATATCAGTCAGGCATAAAGGAGGAGGAGTCAAAAAGCTTTACAGAATTATTGAATTTTCGCAGACAAAGATGGATATTCCGGCAAAAGTGATAGCTTTAGAATACGACCCGAACAGGACAGCTTTTATTGCTTTAATAGAATATCCTTCGACGGGCTCAGGACCTTCGGAAAAACAATATATTATAGCTCCGCACGACTTAAAAGTGGGCGAAGAGGTTATTTTTGCAGAAACAGCCCCAATTACCACAGGAAATAGAATGAAATTGAAAAATATACCCGTTGGAACAGCAGTATATAATATTGAATTGGAAGCAGGAAAAGGCGGAAAGATAGTAAGGTCTGCTGGGTCTTCGGCCCAGGTGTTAGCTCATGATGGAGACCTTGTAAACTTGAAAATGCCGTCTACCGAAATCAGGATATTTAAAGGGGAATGTTTTGCTTCTATTGGCGAAGTTTCAAATCCGGAAAACAGATTTTATAGAGTGGGAAAAGCGGGAAAATCACGATTAAAGGGAAGGAGGCCACATGTCAGAGGATCCGCTATGAACCCGGTAGACCATCCACACGGAGGAGGAGAGGGCAGACAGCCAATTGGTTTGAAATATCCGAAAACTCCTTGGGGTAAGCCGGCTTTGGGAGTTAAAACAAGAAACAGAAAAAAATGGTCAAATAAATTAATCATACAGAGGCGCAAGAAATAATATCAGCGTAAATCCGTTATCATCAGCGTAATCAAAAAAAGTCATTTCAACAAACGAAAAAGATTACCGCTGATTAATAGCTGATTACCACAGATAAAATTATGGCAAGAAGTTTAAAAAAGGGCCCATATATTGACGAAAAATTACTTGAAAAGGTTTTAAATTTGAGAAAGGACGAAAAAAAGATTATTAAAACCTGGGCAAGGCATTCTACGATTTCTCCTGAAATGGTTGGACACACTTTTGGCGTACATAATGGAAAGGATTTTGTTGCAGTTTACGTTTCAGAGGATATGGTAGGTCATAAATTGGGAGAATTTTCTCCAACAACGAAATTTGTAAGACACGGAGGAAGAATGCAAAGAGATATAGAGGCGGGGGCCGAGCAAAAGGAAGCAGCTCAAGTAGAAACGGTTGCAACACCGGCAAAGGGAGCGTCTCCGGCAGCTAAAAAGTAACAATTATAATAAAACATGGAAATAAGAGTAAAATTAAGCAATTTAAGGACTTCACCAAGGAAGGTTAGGCAAGTTATTGATTTGGTGAGAGGAAAAAAAGTGCCTGAAGCCCAGTCAATGCTTCTATTTACAACAAATAGATCAGCCAGGTCAGTATTAAAACTTTTAAATTCGGCTGTAGCTTCCGCAAAACATGATTTTCAGCTGGATGAAGCGAATTTGTTTATTTCTAAAATTACTGTTGACGAAGGGCCGAAATTAAAAAGATGGCACCCGATGTCCCGTGGCAGAGCGTATCCTATTATAAAAAGATCTTCACATGTAGCGTTGATATTAAGCGAAATAACACCAAAAATTGAAAAAGAAATAAAAACTGATAATATTGAAAAAATAGAGGCGAAAAAACCGAAAGCTAAAATTAGAAAGCCAAAATCTAAAACTAAAAATAAAAAATAAAAATGGCTCACAAGGTTCATCCAAAATCATTTAGAATAAAGGGGACAGAGGATTGGAATATCCGCGGTTTTTACGGCAGAAAAATGTCTCAATATTTAGAGGAAGATTTTTTAATTAAAGATTTTTTAAGGAAAAAATTAGCAGAGGCATCGGTGGCCAATATCGAGATAGAGCATTCCTCAAATAAACTTAATGTAATCATTGAAACCGCAAGGCCAGGATTAATTATCGGCAGGGGCGGAGAAGGAGTAGAAACCCTAAAAACAGCTGTAGAAAACAAGATAAAGAGGAAAATAAAGAATCGGACCGTCCAAAGAGAAATTAAAATAGAGATTAAAGAAATAAAAAATCCGTGGATTTCATCTGCGTTAGTGGCCCAGATGGCTTCTCAGCAAATCGAAAAACGTATGCCCTTCAGGCAGGTTTTGAAAAAATCAATTGAGAGAGTTATGGGAAACAGGGAGGTAAAAGGAATCAGGATGGAAGTGTCGGGCCGTTTGAACGGAATTGAAATTGCCCGGCGTGAATGGCTGGGACAAGGCAGAATGCCAAGAAATACAATCCGGGCAGATATTGATTACGCGCAAGACGAAGCCATTTGTACTTACGGAAAAATTGGTATAAAGGTCTGGATATATAAAGGAGAAAAATTTGAGTAAACATACATATGAGCTTATTAATGCCGAAAAAAGTTAAACACAGAAAGTGGCACAAGGGTAGAGGAAGGGCCCGTGGTGCTGTTGAAACCAGAGCTACTCAGCTTAATTTTGGCAGTTTTGGATTAAAATCCCTTGGCACAAAATGGATAACAGCAAGGCAATTAGAAGCGGCAAGGCGCCACATAATAAGATATTTGAAAAAGGGAGGAAAGCTTTGGGTCAGAATTTTTCCGGACAAGCCCGTTACCTTTAAGGGAGCCGAAGTTGCATTGGGCGGAGGAAAAGGAGGAGTGGACCACTATGTTTATTCGATAAGACCCGGCAGAATAATTTTTGAATTAGACGGATTGAAAGAAGATGTTTCAAAGGAGGCTTTGGAAGGGGCGGGGAATAAGTTGCCAATCAAGACAAAATTTGTTAAAAAAGAGGGATAATCCGAATGTCATCCGAACTATCCGAATGCCACGAATCCGTATTTGTAGCATTAGGATAAATTCGTAGGTTGGGATTATATTTTATGAAAGCAATAGATTTAAGAAAAAAAGATAAAAAGGAGCTGGAAAAAAATGTCCAGGAATTAAGAAAAAAACTGAGCGATCTTAGGTTTAAATTTTCTTCCGGAAAATTAAAAAACGTCAAAGAAATTAATAATACAAAGAAAGAATTGGCAAGAATATTAACCATCATTAAAGAGCATGTCTAAAAAATTATTACAAGGAATTGTGGTTTCAGATAAAATGCAGAAGACCGTTGTGGTCCAGGTTGAAAGAATAAAAGAGCATCCCAAATATAAGAGAAGATTTAAGGTCCACAAAAAATATAAAGCACACGACCAAAATCAGGAATACCATGTGGGCGATAGAGTTGAGATAGAAGAAACAAAGCCGATTTCAAAGGATAAAACATGGACAGTAATTAAAAAAGTTTAAATACGATGATACAGCCAAGATCAATGTTAAAAGTAGCAGACAACAGTGGAGCAAAAATTATCCAGGTTATTAATGTACCCGGCGGAACGCGAAAAAGATATGCTCAGTTGGGAGACATTGTTGTGGCTGCGGTAAAAAAGGCAGAACCGAGAAAAATTATTAAGAAACACGAAAAGGTAAAAGCCGTGATTATAAGGCAGAGAAAGGAATTTAGGCGGGAAGACGGCTCTTACATAAGATTTGACGATAACGCAGCTGTAATTTTGGGTGACGGCAAAGAGCCAAAAGGTACCAGAGTTTTGGGCCCCGTAGCAAAGGAAGTCAAAGATAAAGGTTTCGATAAGATAGCTATGATGGCGTCCGAGCTATTATAACAATATGAACCCCGTTAGAAGTTTGGACGTAATAATTCAAACTTCGCGGGGATGAAATTATAAAGATAAAATAATTAATAAAGAGCAAGCAAAAAATATTTTTAAAAAATATTTTTCGCCCAGACTTCTAACGGGGTGAAAGTCAAAAAAGGAGATTCAATTTTAATAACAGCAGGCAAAGACAAGGGCAGAACCGGGAAGATAATAAAGGCTATGCCGAAAGAGCTGAAGGTTTTGGTTGAGGGGATTAATTTAAAAAAGAAACACGTCAGGCCGAAAAGAGAGGGTGAAAAGGGGCAGGTTGTTGAAATTCCGGTGCCTATGGATGTCTCTAATATAAAACTGATTTGTCCAAAGTGTGGAAAAGCGACGAGAGTAGGATATAAGATAGGACCTGGGGCACCCTCTGGGTCATCATCTGACGTCAAAAAAAGAATTTGTAAAAAATGCAACCAAGAGATCTAATATGGAAAATTTACAGGAAAAATATAAAAAACAAGTAGTGCCGGAAATGATGAAGATGACACTTAATGGTGTGCCTCGCTATAAAAACACGATGGCGGTTCCTTCGATAAGAAAGGTGGTTTTAAACAGCTCTTTTGGAAAAGCGGTTGTGGGCAAATCTGCTTCAGAACGTGAAAAAATTCAAAATCTTATAATGCAGGACTTGTCTTTGATCGCCGGGCAGAAAACAAACTTGGTTAAATCTAAAAAATCAATTGCCGGATTTAAATTGAGAGAAGGATTGGAGATTGCAGCGGTTGTTACACTTAGAAAAAGAAAGATGTGGGATTTTTTAGAGAGGTTGATTTATCTTTCTTTGCCAAGATCCAGAGACTTTAAGGGCTTAAACCCAAAATCAATGGATAAAAACGGAAATTTGTCGATAGGGTTTAAAGAGCATATTTCTTTTCCGGAAATTTTTACAGAAAAAGAAAAAACTATTTTCGGCTTAGAGATAACGGTTGTCACAAACGCAAAAAGCAAAGAAGAAGGGTTGGAGTTGTATAAATTATTAGGATTTCCAATGAAGGAAATAAAGTAAAAACCAAAACATGGCCAAAACATCTCAAGAAGCAAAAGCAAAAAAACCACCGAAGTTTTCCAGCAGAAAACAAAGGCGTTGTTTTAAATGCGGAAGAAGGCACGGTTTTATGAGAAAATTTGGCCTTTGCAGGATATGTTTTAGAGAATTAGCGAATAAAGGCGAGATTCCGGGAATTAAAAAATCAAGCTGGTAGTCGCGTAGAAAGTTATAAAGTTGCAAGTTTATCAAGTCGTAACTTTATAACCTTACAAACTTTATAAACTTTTAACTTATTATGACAGACCCAATTACAGACATGTTAAACCAAATAAAAAATGCGCAAGCTGTCGGCAAGACGGAGGTTTTGGTTCCTTTGTCAAACATCAAAAATGAAATCGCGATTATTTTATCTAAGGAAGGATTTATCGGAGAAGCAAAAAAAGCAACAAAGGGGAAAATAAAAGTTTTAAAAATTTCTTTAAAGTATGATAATGAGGTGCCAGCCATCGCAGGATTTAAAAGAGTTTCCAAACCCGGGCAAAGAATTTACGAAGAGGCGATGAAAATCATAAAGGTTCATGGGGGATATGGAATGTCGATAGTTTCAACATCAAAGGGCCTTATGACAAATAAAGACGCAAGAAGACAGAAAGTGGGCGGAGAAATAATCTGCGAAGTTTGGTAATAATATTTAATGGAGGTAAAATAATAAAATGTCACGAATAGGTAAAAAATTAATTGAAATTCCACAGGGAGTAACAGTGGAAATCTCGGGACCCGAAGGGCGCCCCGAAATAAAAGTTTCCGGGCCCAAAGGAGAATTAAAGCAATTTATACACCCTGAAATCAAAGTTGAATCTAAAGATGGCAAAATTTTTGTTTCGCCGAAATCAGAGCTTTCAAAAAAAGGTAGGGGATTGTGGGGCTTATATAGAGCTTTAATAGCAAATATGGTTGAGGGTGTAAGCAAAGGATTTGAGAAAAAATTAGAAATTGAGGGAGTTGGCTTTAAGGCAAACGTTGAAGGAAATATCCTGGTTTTGAACTTAGGATTTACAAATCCCATTAAAATAGAAAAAATAGATGGAGTTAATTTTTCTGTAGAAAAAAATGTAATTACGATTTCCGGCGCAGATAAGGAAAGGGTGGGACATATTGCGGCATTAATCAGAAAACAGAAAAAAGCGGAGCCCTATAAGGGCAAAGGAATCAGATATCAAGGAGAAAAGGTCAGAAGAAAAGAAGGCAAAAAAGTCGTTGCTTCTGCAAAATAATTCTACAAACTAAATTATCATGTCAGCAAAACAAGAAAAAAGAATAAGGAGACACAAAAAGATAAGAATAAATATGCACGGCACGAAAGACAGGCCAAGATTTTTTGTTTTCAGATCAAACCAGCACATTTATGTTCAATTGATAGACGACGTTACGATGAAGATTATTATGAGTGCCAGCGATAAGGATATAAAATCTAAAAACGAGAAAAAGTCTGATATTGCAAAGCAAGTTGGTAAATTGATAGCCAAAAAAGCCTCAGAAGCAAAAATAGAAAAGGTTGTTTTCGACAGAGGAGGAACTTTTTTTCATGGTAGGGTAAAAGCTGTGGCTGAAGGAGCAAGAGAGGGAGGATTAAAGTTCTAATTTGAAATTTAAAATTTGAAATAAAATTATGGCAGAAGACAAAGTGGTCGTAGACCAAACAAAAAAAGAAGACATCCCAAAGGATGTTTCGGCAGAATCCGTAAAACCGAACGACGGTTTTGTGCCGATTCCCACGGGTGAACAGCCCTCGCCCAATAGGGGCGATAGCAAGGGGCAGAGAAGCGGTGGCTTTAGACAAAGAAGGCCTGGTTTTGGCAGGGCTGGAGTAGGAAGAGACAGACAGAAAGACGAATTTCAAACAAAGCTTTTAGATTTGGCCAGAGTTACCAGGGTTACTGGTGGAGGAAAAAGAATGAGTTTTCGCGCAGTTGTAGTTGCCGGAGACAAAAAGGGTAAAGTGGGTATTGGTATAGATAAAGGAAAAGATGTTTCTCAGGCCATAGAAAAAGCCACAAGGCGGGCTAAAAAAGATTTAGTCAGTGTTGTTATTGTAAACGAAACCATTCCCCACGAAGTTGAGGCAAAATTCGGGCCGGCGGTGATTTTATTAAAACCACAGAAAAAAGGAAGAGGATTGGTTGCCGGAGGAGCGGTTAGAACTATCTGCGACTTGGCAGGAATTAAAAATATTTCTTCAAAAATTCTTTCCGGTTCAAAAAACAAATTAAATAATGCCAGGGCTACAATAGAAGCGCTTCGCAAGTTAAAAGTTAAAAGTTCATAAAGTTTATAAAGAACTTTATTAACTTGAAAAACTTGATAAACTTTAAAACTAAGATTATGCAACTTCACGAACTAAAAAGAAAACATAAAAACAGGAACAAAAAAAGAGTCGGCAGGGGAGGCAAAAAGGGAACTTATTCCGGAAAGGGAAATAAAGGACAGAAATCAAGAGCCGGCAGAAAGATGGTTCCGATCATAAGGTCATTAATTAAGAGGTACCCTAAACTTAAAGGATACAGAAGTTTTAGAATGGATAGTGATTTTGTAGTGGTTAACTTAGAAGTTTTAGAAAAAAAATCAAAAGACGGAGATATTATAACCCCTGAAAATTTGATTAAAGTCGGCATTATCAGTAGTATAAAAGGAAAGACCCCCAAAGTTAAAATTTTGGGCAAGGGCATCCTTACGAAAAAATTGGTAGTAGAAAACTGCAAAACATCAAAAACCGCCAAAGAAGCCATAGAAAAAGCCGGAGGAAGTGTAAAGTAATTCGTTCGGCAACTAAATTTTTGCTCGCGGGACATCCTCTCTTCCAGGGGAGCCTACGTCCCGCTCCAAAAAATTTGTTGCCTCACCTTAACTATGTGGTACGAAAAAATACAATTTCTTTTTAAAAACAAAGAACTTAGAAATAAATTTTTATTTGTAATCTTTCTTTTTGTAGTTTTTAGGCTGGCCGCGAATATTCCTATACCGGGCATTGGCGCTGAAAATTTGAGAAAATTCTTTGACCAAAACCAGGTTTTTGGCCTTTTGAACTTATTTACAGGAGGAGCGCTCAGTAATTTTTCGGTTGTTTTGTTGGGACTGGGACCCTACATCACGGCCACAATTATTTTACAGCTTTTAACAATGATTTTCCCCGTGCTCGAAAAGCTTTATAAAGAAGAGGGTGAATCGGGCAGGCAAAAATTTAACCAATATTCCAGGTTGCTTACTATACCGTTGGCCGCATTTGAAGGATATGGCATGCTTACGGTTTTCGCCAAACAAGGAATTATTTCCGGGCTTTCTTTTCCTGTTATGTTATCGGCGATTTTGACCATTACCGCAGGAGCCATGTTTTTAATGTGGATCGGCGAGATAATTTCCGAACAAGGAATGGGAAATGGAATTTCTTTACTAATTTTTGCCGGTATAGTTTCAAGAATGCCAATGAGTATTTTCCAAAATTTTTCAGCTCCTAGTAGTTCTATTGTCGCAAAAATTCCTTCTTATTTGGCATTCGCCGCTCTTTCTTTAGTTATAATTGCCGGAGTTGTTTTGATCACAGAGGCGCGTAGAAATATTCCGGTTTCTTACGCAAAAAGAGTCAGGGGAATGAAAATGTACGGAGGAACCTCAACCTATCTTCCTCTTAGCGTTAATCCGGCCGGAGTTATACCAATCATTTTTGCTTTATCCATACTTTTATTCCCTGGCATGATAGCCAGCTATTTTGGAACATATGCGGGATTGGTTGGAAGTTTGGCTACAAGCATGGGAGCATTTTTTAATAATGTTTGGATACACGGAGTTTTGTACTTTTTACTTGTTATCTTATTTACATATTTTTATACAGCCGTAACTTTTGATCCAAAAACGATTGCCGACAACTTACAGAAAATGGGTGGATTTGTGCCCGGGGTAAGACCAGGAAAATCAACGGCTGATTTTATGAAACACATTTTAAACAGAGTATTATTCACCGGTGCAATATCTTTGGGTTTGATTGCGGTTTTGCCGTCTATTGTTGAGGGTCTTATCCCAGATGTAATCGGATTTACATTTTTGATTGGTGGTACTTCTCTTTTGATCGTTGTAAGCGTTGTTTTAGACACAGTAAGACAGATTAACGCGCAACTCCAAATGCGCGAATACGAAACTTTTTAAACACTATTAAATTTTCTAGCCCCGAACAGCCGGGGCTTTTTTTATTTTTTTGTTTGTGATATGCTTTTTAAATAAGTTACTAATTAGTGATTTGTAGTTTTTAGAAATTTATCTTTCTAATCACTACTCACTACCAACTACAAACTATTGTGAAACAAGTTATTATTTTATTCGGTCAGCCGGGAGCCGGCAAGGGGACTCAAGCGGAAATCTTGTCAGATAAGACAGGATATTATCATTTTGAATCAAGCAAGGTCATAGAGGCTTGTTTTAAAAATGAATCCCCGGAAAAAGTTTTTGAGATAGACGGACAAACTTATAAAGTTGAAGATGAAAAAAAAAGATGGGAGGAGGGTCTGTTAAACAGCCCGCCTTTTGTAGTTAATTTAATGGCAGAAAAAATAAAGGATTTGGCTAAAGAAGGAAAATCTATTATTTTTTCCGGCTCGCCCAGGACTGTTTACGAGGCCGAAAAAGAAATTCCATTATTGGCAGAGCTTTATGGTTTAGAAAATATCAGGTTTGTTTTATTGGAAATATCAGCGGAAACAACAATTTTTAGGAATTCCCACAGAAGAATTTGCGAATTAATCAGGCATTCAATTTTATTTTCTCCCGAAACAGAGAAATTAACAAAATGCCCACTAGACGGGTCTGATTTGGTTAAAAGAAAAGGATTGGACGATCCGGAAACAATTAAAAAAAGGTTAGAAGTTTTTAAGGAGCAGACTTTTCCTGTAATAGAAGTTATCCAAAAACAGGGATTAAAATTAAACAAAGTAAACGGAGAGCAAACAGTCGCAGATGTTCATAAAGATGTTTTGGAAGCGATAAAATAAATGGTAACAATAAAAACACCGGAAGAAATTAAAATAATCGCTGAAGGCGGTAAAATCCTGGCAAGCGTTTTAAAAGAGTTGGAAAAAATGGTAAAGCCGGGAGTTACAACTTTGGAACTTGATAAGGCCACCGAGGCTCTTATCTTGTCTGCCGGTGGTAAGCCTGCTTTTAAGGGTTATGCCGGATTTCCTTATTCTTTGTGCGCTTCTGTCAATGAAAATATCGTACATGGATTCCCTTCAGGCTATGTTTTAAAAGAAGGCGACATAATAAAATTAGACCTTGGGGTTTTGTATAAAGGTTTTAATACAGACATGGCAAGCACGGTTGCGGTTGGCAAGGTTCCTTTTGAAGTGAAAAGACTAATGGACGTTACAAAAAAATCTTTAAGGCTTGGGATTAAAAAAGCAAAAGTTGGAAATACAATTGGTGACATTGGAAACACAATACAAAGATTTGTTGAAGACCAGGGATTTGGTGTTGTGCGCGACTTGTGCGGGCATGGAATTGGCAAAGAAGTACATGAAGATCCAAAAATTCCAAATTTTGGCAAGAGAGGAACCGGAGAAAAATTAGTTGAAGGCATGGTAATTTGCATAGAACCCATGGTTACAATAGGGGACTACAACTTAAGAAAGTCTGACGATGGTTACGGATACGCCACAAAAGACAATTCGTTATCAGCCCACTTTGAACACACAATTGCAATTACAGAAAAGGGTCCGAAAATTTTAACAGAATAAAAATGGCTATAAAGGTGCCGTTTTTCGTCGCCAGGAGCTATTGACATAGTAATATTTTTATGCTATACTTATAATAGTTCATAATGTATAGATAACCCCTGGGAATGGAGACAAAGTATGCAAAAGGCAATCGTGGGTTTTGTTATTTCGGTGATGGTGCTGCTTGCAGCGTTCGCTGCAGTTCCGCTGATCGACAGCTGGCCATTCATATGCAAATATGGGGTGGTCGTTGCTATCGGGATCAGCAGTGCAGTGGCGGTACGGTGCGCAGAAGTCGCCATCAAGGCAAAATAAAGCCCCTACCAGGAGGGTATGGGCAGTCCCTCGAACGGATTCAATCTGTACGAGGGCTTTTTTTATATACAGGTTGTGGTAAAATCAGATAATAATAATTTAAATCTATAACGTTATGAAAAATTTAATTGTAGCGAACTGGAAAATGAATCCGGTTTCGCAGGAAGAAGCTAAAAATTTATTTAATGATATAAAACAGCGCATTGAATCTGCGACTGCCGAGGTTGTTATCTGTCCGCCCTTTGTTTATTTACCTGTATTAAAAGGGTTGACACTCGGCGCGCAAAATTGTTTTTATGAAGATAAGGGAACCTTCACGGGGAAAATTTCGGCTCCCATGTTAAAGGATATTGGCGTAGAATATGTAATAATCGGGCATTCGGAGATAAGGAAAATGGGAGAGACCGATGAAAAAATAAATAAAAGAATAAAGTCCGCCTTGAGGGCAGGGCTGAAGCCAATTCTTTGCGTCGGCGAAAATTACGAGCAAAAAGAAAAAGGAGAGACAGAAACGGTTTTGAAAAATCAATTGGCGGGCGCATTGTCTGGGGTCAAAGATGCAGAAAATCTTACAGTCGCTTATGAGCCGGTCTGGGCAATCAGCGGTGGCGACCCATATAAAACAAAAGAGTTGCCAACCGCAGAGAAAGTTGGAAAAACTCACAGCTACATCCGAAACTTGCTAGCGGACATGTACAGCAAAGAATTTGCAGATAATATTAGGATAATATACGGGGGGAGCTCTAACGCCGGAAATGCCGAAGATTATTTAAAAAATGGGAAAGTGCAGGGATTCTTAGTGGGAGGAGCGTCGCTCAAGCCGGACGATTTTTCTAAAATTGTAAAATTAGCAGAGTAATAACATTCCAATATTCTTGAGAATGTTGGAATATCGTTATTTGGAAAAAGATTGACGAGGTCAGTCTTTTTTAGTATGTTGAGTTATATGGTCAGCGAGATATTAAATAACGGGCATTTTTTCAGCCCCAGCAAAGGAAATTTATCCTTAGAACAAGTTATTAAAGAGATTTTTGGTTATATGCATGAAATGCCGGAATATAATTATGAAGTTATTGTGGGCACAGATTCTCCTTCGTCAGACAAGCCGTTTTTCCCGATTGCAATTGTTGTTTTGAGAACGGGAGCTGGCGGAAGATTTTTTTTGAAAAAAATGCATTATCCCGATAATTTTTTGAAAAGATTCGCAAATATAAATTGGAAAAACAGAATTTTACAGGAAGTTTATTTATCCTGTGAGTTGGCTTTGTCTTTACGTGAAACCTTAGAAGAAGAGAACCCTTCGACAGGCTCAGGGCGAGTAAATTATAAGTTTGAATATATCCACGCCGACGTTGGGGAAGTGGGCAAAACAAAAGAAATGATAAAAGAAGTTGTGGGCTTAATTAAAAGCAATGGTTTTGAACCGAAAATAAAACCATACTCTTTTGCCGCAACCGTCGTGGCAGACAGATATACGTAAAACATAAAACATGGAACACGAGATAAGCGCCGGAAACGGCATTTTGATTAAAATAAAGCTGAAAATAGGGGAAAATGAGGGATAGTCTAAAATTGTTCGAAAACCTTGACAAGAATTCATAATAGGTGTATAATAAATATATAGTGAAATTAGCACATTTACAGCATAAAATTATTTGCAAATAGGTTGTGTCTTTCAGCGCGTTCTTGCGCGTTGAAAGACACAACCTAAGCATGCTCCAATTCCAGATGGTCTGGGACCAAAGCATGTTACATCGTGAAAGGGTATTGTATGAAACCGGTAACGATTGATCAGTCTCATGCCATTATGGCAGCTCTGGCGACAAATGTCGACTGGACTGCTTTGGATGGCGATCTCCTGCAAGGAAGCGTCATCACAAACGCCAAGGAGGCGGGTAAACAGTTTACTGCTTTTCTCGCGGGTGGCGCAGTGATGGCCCGTCGCTGGCGGGAACAGGACGGAGTGATTTATTTCTCCGTCACTTCCGACGGCACGACCGGTCCTCAGTGGATCGAGCGCCTGGAGAAGAAAGGCATTAAGCTCTCAAAGTGGGCGAAAGATGTCTTAAACTCTCCAGACTTCAAGCCGACCAAGGGCGTGACGACCGAGGTAGCTGTCCTCAAGGGCATACTGTTCGAGGACAACGATCGCGTGACATCGAAGATTCGCGCCGAGGCTGACAAGCGTAAGTTTGTCAAGCCCAATGTCGAACTCGGTTGCCTTATCCGTGACATGTTCACGGACGAGGAAATCGAGGCAATGGGTCTTGCTTGGATCGTCGCGATGCACGAGCCTATCAAGGATTCTGACGGCAATCCGTCTTTGCTCGCCGCGGATCGTCGGGATGGCAGTGGCCGCTGGCTGAACGCGTGCTACGGCGGGCCCGACGACGGATGGGGTCGCGATAGTGGCTTCGCCTTCGTCGTCTCGCAAGTATCTTCTTGAGTTTTTTGGACTTGAGCCCTTGGCTCTTGTCCTCTGAACCTTTGCCCTTTGTATTTCCGTCAAGGAATTGCAGAGGGCAATTTTTTTTGCTAAAATATATTTGGTAATAGGCGAATCTTGCCCGCGATCACGGTTGCAGGCGGCCGAATCCAGTGTTTGTATGTTGAGAGCGTTTGTGATCACGGTTTCAAACGGAGGATATACAAATTACTTTCAAAAAAAGAAGATACTTGGCGCAGGACACTATGGCATTTGAGATGCCGAATTCGATACAGCTCCGAGATCGCGAAGGCTTCAAGGGGCAGTGGCACAGGTGGTCTCCTGCGTATTTCTGACGGCAATCCGAATTTGCTCGCCGCGAATCGTAATGACAATGGCCGCTGGCTGAACGCGTACTACGACAAGCCCGACAACGAATGGAATCGCGATAATGGCTTCGCCTTCGTCGTCTCGCAACTTTCTTCATTTCTCTCTCATTTTTTGAGAGAGTTTTGTTTAATAATCTGCCCAGACC